>CAXICE010000223.1:0-2872 GCA_964022045.1 uncultured Polaribacter sp.
TTAAAACCTTTTAAAAAGTTGGTTTGTGCTTGTACCATCTTTTTTAAATCTGCTTCCATGTCTTTTGCAGCATGTTTGTTATTTGGAGAATAAACAGCAAAATTCACTTCAATTCCATCAACAACAAAACTTACATTATTTAACGGCGCATACATAATTGGATTGTCAGAAATTTCATCATAACGAGAAGCTACAAAAATATCTTTTGTATTGTCTGTTTTAGAAGTATTCTTGTTGATTAAAGAAGTCGTTTCATACAAATCTGCTGGATGAGAAACTGTAATTGTATAAGGAGTTTCTTTTTTGTTTTTAAAGTATCCAACAAAACCAGGAAGGTTTAAAAAGAAGTTTTTTCCTTCTTCAATGTTTGTTCCTGCCATTACGTAAATTCCGTGTTTTTCTTTAGAATCAAAAGTGTCATCAACCCAATAAGAAACTTTGTCCATTTTTGTTGCGTTGTTTACTTGCCAAGAATTATCGTCTAATTTCTGAACAGGCATTTCTTTTCCGTCATAATCAAAAGCTTTAAAGTCAGAAACAAATTTCCCGTAATTACTCATTGCATATGTTCCAGGAACAATTGCAGGAAGACTATAAACAATTGCTTCTTCTTTTATTTTATGTGGATTTACTTCTACTTGAATTTTGTCATCAACCACATTATTTAAGTTGATGCCAACCTCAATTAAATCTTTTTTTACAGCAATGTTCGATGTAGAACAACTTGCTAAAAATGCGATAGATACAATCGCTACTAATAATTTTTTCATGTTTTTATAAAATTTTATCAAATATACTAACTAGACGCTTATTTTATAAATAAGTAACACTTCTTTAACAAAAGTTTATTTTAATACAGCTCGAAACAAGTGTAAAAATAGTAGAATCATTTAAAAACTCGTATTTTTGCAGCGGTATGAGTGAATTGAGATTAACAGATTGGTTGCCTACAACTAACAAAGAAGTAAAAATTAGAGGTTGGTCAGCATTAGACGTCATTCTTTTTAGTGGCGATGCCTATGTAGATCATCCATCTTTTGGACCTGCAGTAATTGGTAGGATTTTAGAAAGCTACGGATTAAAAGTAGCCATTGTTCCGCAACCAAGCGTCAACGATAATTTACAAGACTTTGAAAAATTAGGGAAACCACGTTTGTTTTTCGCTGTTACTGGCGGATGTATGGATCCGATGGTTTCTAATTATACCGCAAGTAAAAGAAGAAGAGACAAAGATGCATATACACCAAATGGCGACAAAGGTTTTAGACCCGATTATGCAACCTCTGTATATTCTAAAATTTTAAAAGAAAAGTTCCCAGAAATTCCTGTTTTAATTGGCGGAATTGAAGCTTCATTACGTCGTGTAACACATTACGATTATTGGTCTGATAAATTATTGCCAACTATTTTAGAAACTTCTAAAGCAGATATGTTGGTGTACGGAATGGGTGAACAACCACTACGAGAAATTGTAGAATTGTTACAAAAAGGTGTTCCGTTTTCTAGTTTGAAAAACATCAAACAAACGGCTGTTTTTATCAATCAAAAGGAAGAGAAAATTCCGGTTGTAAACGATTGGGAAGATGTAAGTATCAATTCTCATGAAGCGTGTTTGGTTGATAAAAAAACATTTGCCTCTAACTTTAAAGTGATTGAGCAAGAATCAAATAAATTAAAGGCGAGAAGAATTTTTCAAGATGTTGGCGAAAACACATTGGTGATTAATCCGCCATTTCCAACAATGACAGAAGCAGAAATTGATGGTTCTTTTGATTTGCCTTATACACGTTTACCGCATCCAAAATATAACAAGCGCGGACCAATTCCTGCGTTTGAAATGATAAAATTTTCTATCAATATTCATCGTGGTTGTTTCGGTGGATGTAGTTTTTGTACCATTTCTGCACATCAAGGAAAATTTATTGCAAGTAGAAGTCAAGATTCTATTTTGAAAGAAATTGATACGGTTGCAAACATGCCAGATTTTAAAGGCTATTTATCTGATATTGGCGGACCTTCTGCAAACATGTATCAGATGAAAGGAAAAATACAATCTATTTGCGACAAATGTGTGGCGCCAAGTTGTATTTCTCCAGTAATTTGTAGCAATTTAGATACTTCTCATAAACCATTAACGGAATTATATCAAGCGGTTGATAAACATCCGAAGATTAAAAAATCTTTTGTAAGTAGTGGAATTAGACATGATATGTTGGTTCCAGAATTTAATAAAAATGCAGATCCAAAAGAATTGGATGCTTTTACAGAAGAGGTAATGACAAATCATGTTTCTGGTCGATTAAAAGTAGCGCCAGAACACACTTCTGATCCGGTTTTAAAATTGATGCGAAAACCGTCTTTTAAATATTTTCATTTATTTAAAAAACGTTTCGATAGAATCAATATTAAGAAAAGATTAAACCTACAATTGATTCCGTATTTTATTTCTTCTCATCCAGCAAGTGAAGTAGAAGACATGGCAAATTTGGCAGCCGAAACTAAAGACATGGGTTTTCAATTAGAACAAGTGCAAGGTTTTACGCCAACGCCAATGACGGTTGCCACGGTAATTTATTATTCGGGTTATCATCCATATACATTAAAGCCTACAAAAACTCCGAAGACAAAAAAAGAACGCGAAGATCAACATCGTTTTTTCTTTTGGTATAAAAAGGAAAATAAAGATTGGATTAAAAACACACTAAACAAAGTTGGAAGACAAGATTTATTAAAAGTGTTATTGCCAGATAACAATTCTTGGAAAAAGAATAAAAAAGCACAAGAAACCAAAAATACGTTTGATGATGCGGTGCCTTTTAATCGACGTAAAAAGAAAGTTTCTAGAGCTCCGAAAAAGAAGAAGAGGAGGTAG
>CAXICE010000224.1:0-2865 GCA_964022045.1 uncultured Polaribacter sp.
GGTGGTCTTTCTACAGTTTCTCCTTTTAATGCTCTTAAAAATAAGTCGTTTTTTATCATGAGTATGCTATTGCTATTATTTGTAAGATAAATCCTACTGTAAATATTAAGGCCGCCGTTTTTAACAAGGTAAAACGAAAGCTATCATTTATTATTAATTTATTTAGTAATGGTGTTGAAATTTTATCATTTAAAAGGGTTTTCATTTTTTTTGAAAAGACTAAAACTATGATAAAAATAACTCCAAAAAGAATGACCATTTTAATGTCGTCTTTATATAATTCGTTCGCAAAAGAATGCCCAATAATTAAACCAATAAACATCAGAATGATATTTGGAATTTTCATAATGCCCTTTTTTATAATTACTTCCGCTTTCTGAAGCCATGCAGCTCCCAAAATTTCTGGAGCCGCTAACCAAAAGGAAAGGAATTGCAAACAAAGTGACATAATATTTATGGTTTTAATCCAATCCATTTTACATTTTTGAAACAGCTTTCATTGCCGAATCAATTGCTTTTTTAATTATTTCAATATCTTTTTCATTTAAAGCTGATGATAAAAACCAAGCTTCAAATTGTGATGGCGGTAAAAACACACCTTTTTTAATCATTTCCCAAAAGAAAGTTGCAAATTTCTCTGTGTCAGAGGTTTGTGCTTCTTCAAAATTAGTAACCACTGTTTTTGTGAAAAATGGATTGATCATCGAACCAAATCGATTCACCGTTAATTCAACATTATATTTTTCTGCGGATGCTAATAAAAATGATTCTATTGTTGCAGCAGTTTTATTAAATTGCTCATACGGATTTTGCTTTTTCAACTCAGTTAACGTAGAAATTCCTGCTGCCATTGCAATCGGGTTTCCACTCAAAGTTCCTGCTTGATACATTCCGCCTAAAGGCGCAACTTCTTGCATTATTTCTTCTCTTGCTCCATAAGCTCCAACCGGAAAACCTCCACCAATTACTTTTCCTAAACATGTAATATCAGCTTCAACATCAAATAACTCTTGCGCTCCTCCAAATTTAGAACGAAAACCTGTCATTACTTCATCAACAATTAACAACGCTCCTTTAGATTCTAAATACGATTTTAATTCTTTTAAGAAATTATCTTTTGGAGTAACAACACCCATATTTCCAGCAACTGGTTCTAAAATTACACCAGCAATATCATCATACGCTTCAAAATGTGCTTTTACACTTTCTAAATCATTGTATTTCGCAATCAATGTATTTTTCACTGCGCCTTCTGGAACACCTTTACTTCCTGGTAAACTTAACGTAGCTAAACCAGAACCTGCTGCCACTAATAATGCGTCTTGATGACCATGGTAACAACCTGCAAACTTGATGATTTTATCTTTTCCTGTAAATGCTCTTGCCAAACGAATTCCGCTTAAAACAGCTTCTGTCCCGGAGTTTACAAAACGAACTTTATCCATTCCTGGAAAAGCATCACACACAATTTTTGCTAGTTTGATTTCATTTTTTGTAGATGCACCAAAAGTATATCCGTTTTTTAACGCTTTATCAATTGCTTTCTGAACTTTCTTATGACGATGTCCTAAAATCATTGGACCGTAAGACAATACTAAATCTACATATTTGTTTCCATCAACATCTGTGATTTTACTCCCTTTTGCTTTTTTGATAAACAACGGATTTCCTCCAACTGAAGCAAATGCTCTTACGGGCGAATTTACAGAACCAACTAAATTGGTTAATCCTTTATTATATAATTCTTGTGATTTATTGAATTTCATTTTTCCTCTTTTCTGTCATTGCGAATGAAATGAAGCAATCTCTATATCAACAGATTACTTCGTCATTCTTCCTCGTAATGACGTTAATTCTTATTTAACAATACCGCTGCTTCTTTCGCAAAATACGTAATGATAATATCTGCACCAGCTCTTTTCATTGACAGTAAACTTTCCATCATTACTTTTTCGCCATCAATCCAACCTTTTTCTGCAGCAGCTTTTACCATTGCATATTCTCCACTTACATTATAACATGCAATTGGTCGGTCAAAATTATTTTTTAAATCTCTAATGATATCTAAATAAGACAACGCTGGTTTTACCATTAAAATATCTGCGCCTTCTTGATCGTCAAAAGTTGCTTCTCGCATACCTTCATCTCTATTTGCAGGATCCATTTGATAGGTTCTTCTATCACCAAAAGTTGGCGCAGAATCTGCCGCATCTCTAAATGGTCCGTAAAATGCCGATGCGTATTTTACAGAATATGCCATAATTGGTAAGTTTACAAAACCTGTATTATCTAAAGATTGACGAATCATATCTATCGTTCCGTCCATCATTCCTGATGGCGCAACCATATCAACACCCGCTTTTGCATGCGATATTACTTGCTTCGCAATATTTACTAATGTTGCATCATTCTCTACATCATTGTCATGAATAATTCCGCAATGTCCATGCGAAGTATATTCACAAAAACACACATCTGTAATTACATATAAACTTGGGTAGTTCTTTTTGATAAATCGGATTGCTTGTTGCATAATTCCGTTATCATTCCAAGTTTCTGTTCCTTCATCATCTTTTTCAGACGGAATTCCAAATAACAAAACTGCAGGAATTTTTAAGCTGACAACTTCGTCTAATTCTTTAGAAATTCTATCCAAAGAAAAACGTTTTATTCCTGGCATCGAAACAATTTCTGTTTCAATATTTTCGCCTTCTTCTATAAATAAAGGATACACAAAATCATCTACAGAAAGTTTGGTTTCTTGCACCAATCTTCTAATTCCTTCATGTTTTCTTAATCTTCTTCCTCTAAACATAATTACTCTTTTACGTAATGTAAATTCACTAATTCAATCACACTTTCTAC
>CAXICE010000225.1:0-2854 GCA_964022045.1 uncultured Polaribacter sp.
GATTTAGAATAATGTGCCGGAATTTTTTCTGATTGTAAATAAGAAGGAACTTGCACGGCAGCATGATCTGCCGTTAAAAATAAGGTGTAATTCCCTTTGCCAACTTCTTTATCTAAAAACTGAAATAAATCGGCTAAATCTTTATCTAAACGTAAGTAATTATCCTGAACTTCTTTGGATGCAACTCCAAATTGATGACCAATATAATCTGGTGTTGAATAACTAATCGCTAAGAAATCTGTAAAGTCAGATTTCCCTAAATTTTCTCCAATAATGGCAGCTTTTGCAAAATCTGTCGTAAAAGAATTACCAGCCGGAACTGCTTTTATCATATCAAAATTGCCGTTTTTTTCTTTTAAGTTTGGTACATCGTAAGGAAAAACAGGTTTTTCTTGTCCTCTAAACTTAGCTTCAAACGGATTGTCATCAGCAATACTTTCTGTGTATGTATTAATATCATACAAGGTATTCCAAGGTTTAGATAGGTAAGCTGCTGCTTTTCCAGAATTGTTAAAATCGTTTACCCAAGTTGGTAATTCTTTCATGTAATAAGAACTCGTAATCCATTTTCCTTCTTTTTTTCCTTCTAACCAATATGCACCGTTTGCTGTATGTCCGCCAGGTAAAACTGCCGATCTATCTTTTATGGCAAGGCTAATTGTTTTTCCTTGCATGTTTTGCGCCAAACGTAACTGATCTGTAACTGTAGTAGTTTGCATTCTGTAAGGCGATTTTTTTCCACCGTTTGAAGCAACTCCAACTGTTGTATAGTTGGCATCATCAACACAATAAATGCTTTTTTTAGCAAATTTATCGTACCAATAATTACCGATGATTCCATGATTTTCTGGTGTTGTTCCGCTATAAATTGATGCATGTCCAACTGCCGTGTAAGTGGGTATGTAATTGTAATGAGCGTTTTCTAATGAAAATCCGTTTTTGATAATTCTTTTAAATCCGTCTTCACCATATTTATCAGCAAAACGAGTTAAATAATCGTATCGCATTTGATCAATTACAATTCCAACCACCAATTTTGGTTTTTTTTGAGTTGACTTTTCCTGCTGACAACTTGTAAAAAATAAGAGTGATAAGAAAACTAATACGATAGAATTTTTCATTGAAAATGGTTTTTTTATACATCAAAAATAAATATTTTAATTAAGAATACTACAATTTTGAGTACTGTTAATGATTATTTAATACTTTAGCAAAAAGAAATTGAATACATGAATTATCTAGAACATATAGGTAAATATTTTATGATGCTTAAACAGGTTTTTAGAAAACCTCAAAGAGCACGTGTTTTTAGAGAAGCATTGTCAAGAGAAATAGAAGAGTTGGGTATTAAATCTTTAGGAATCATCGCATTTATCTCTTTTTTTATTGGTGGTGTTATCGCATTACAAACTGCTTTAAATTTAAATAATCCATTAATTCCTAAATCATTGATTGGTTTTGCAGCAAAAAGATCAATTATTTTAGAATTTGCACCTACGTTTTGTTCTATTATTTTAGCAGGAAAAGTGGGGTCTTATATTACATCAAGTATTGGAACAATGCGTGTTACAGAGCAGATTGATGCATTAGAAGTAATGGGGATTAACTCTTTAAATTACTTAGTGTTGCCAAAAATAATTGCAACAGTTTTCTTTTATCCTTTTTTAATAATTCTTGGAATGCTATTAGGGATTTTCGGAGGATGGCTTGCAGGAACTTTAACAGGACTATTTTCGGGAGTTGATTATATAGAAGGATTACAAACTGATTTTGATCCATATTTGGTGCAATATTCAATTATAAAAACATTAATATTTGCATTTATCATCGCTACTGTTCCTTCTTATCAAGGTTATTATGTAAAAGGAGGTTCTTTAGAAGTTGGTAAAGCAAGTACACGTTCTGTGGTTTGGACAACCGTTTTAATTGTTATCTGTAATTATTTATTAACTCAAATGTTATTAACGTAAAATGATAGAAATAAATAATTTACATAAAGGATTTAAGGAGGTAAAAGTTTTAAAGGGAATAACAACAACTTTTGAGCCAGGAAAAACCAACCTAATCATTGGTCAAAGTGGTTCAGGTAAAACAGTTTTTTTAAAATCGTTAATTGGTTTACATACACCAGAAAAAGGAAATATTATTTTTGATGGAAGAGTAAATACAGAAATGGACAACGATGAAAAAAGGCAACTACGACAAGAAATCGGAATGGTTTTTCAAGGAAGTGCTTTATTTGATTCTCAAACCGTAGAAGAGAACGTTATGTTTCCTCTAAAAATGTTTACCAAGCAATCTGATAAAGAAATGTTAGAACGAGCTAATACGGTTCTAAAAAGGGTTGATTTAGTGGGTTCTAATAAGAAGTTTGTTGCTGAGCTTTCTGGTGGAATGCAAAAACGTGTTGCGATTGCAAGAGCTATTGTTATGAATCCTAAATATTTATTTTGTGATGAGCCAAACTCTGGTTTAGATCCGCAGACAGCAATCATTATTGATAATTTAATTAAAGAAATAACAGAAGAATATCAAATTACAACCGTAATTAATACTCATGATATGAACTCTGTGATGGAGATTGGAGAAAAAATTATATTTTTAAAAGACGGAAAAAAAGCGTGGGAAGGAAGTAGTAAAGAAATCTTTAAAACTGACAATGAGGCGGTTGTGAATTTTGTGTATAGCTCTAATTTATTCAAGAAAGTCCGTGAAGCATATTTAAATGAAACAAATTAAAAAAAATGTTTGTTTATTTGGATATTGCTACTATATTTGCACCCGCTAAGACAAAAGAAAATGACCTGGTAGCTCAGTTGGTAGAGCATCTCCCTTTTAAGGAGAGGGTCCTGGG
>CAXICE010000226.1:0-2852 GCA_964022045.1 uncultured Polaribacter sp.
CAACTGTCACAAATCGAAAACCGTTTTGTCTATAGTATAGAAACGTTTCATTGAAGGAAAACAATCAACATATTAACCAACTACTAGAGCGCTGTAAAAAGGGAGATAATTCTGCACAAATGCAGATTTATAAAGACTATTACAGAGCTATGTATAACACATCGTTAAGAATTCTTAAAGATGAGTTTGAAGCAGAAGATATTATGCAAGAAGCATTTTTAACTGCCTTTACAAAGTTGGATACATTTATTGGAGAAGTTACTTTCGGCGCTTGGTTAAAACGAATTGTAATCAACAAAAGTTTAACGCAATTAAAGAAAAACAACAAGTACCAAGATGTAAAAATGGAAGTATTATCAGATACAAATATAGATGCTGAAGAACCTATAAATTATGCTGATTTACAAGCCAATAAAGTATTAGAAACATTAAATTCTTTGAAAGATAATTATAGAGTTGTGTTGAATTTAAACTTAATAGAAGGCTACGATTATGAAGAAATCGCAGAAATATTAAGCATCACAAACGAAAATGTAAGAACCACCGTTTCTAGAGCAAAAAAGAAATTAAAGCAGTTACTAGTTTTAGAAACTGCATAAATAAAACCAAGATGGAAGATAAATTAAACACCTTTTTTAAAGACAACGACTTTGATGTTGATGTGCCAAGGTTTGGTCATTTAGACCGATTTGAAAAGCGTCTAAATCCGCAGGAAAAGAAAAGAACTTTTTCTTATAAATGGATGAGTGTTGCCGCATCAATAGTATTATTAGTTGGTATTTGGATGGGGTCTAACTTAACAGATAACACATTAATATTAGCAGATGTTTCACCAGAAATGAAAGAAACAGAAACATTTTTTGTAAGAACCATTCAACAAGAATTAAAAGAAATTGAAAAATTTAGAAATCCAACAACTGAGCGTGTAATTGAAGATGCATTAAATCAGTTAGAAAAATTGGAAGATAAATATAAAGACTTAGTAAAATCTCTAAATAAAAGTTTTAACGACAGACGTGTTGTTTTTGCAATGATAAGTAATTATCAAAGTAGAATAGAAATTTTACAAGATGTCTTATTACAAATAGATGAATTAAAAAAACTTAAAGTAAACAATAATGATGAAATCTACATTTAAAATAGCACTACTTTTTTTACTAATTCCGTTAGTGAGTTTTGCAAATAATGATAAAAAACCAAAACAAGAAAAAAGTAAAACCATAAAAAAAGAATACTCTGTTAACAGAAATGCCACAGTAGATATTGACAATAAATACGGTAATATAAATATTACCACATGGAATAAAAACCGTGTTGAAATAACAGTAAAAATTACTGTAAAAGGAAACAATTTAAGCACTGTAGAAAAAAGATTAGATAGAATTGATGTTGAATTTAATGCAAATTCCAGTCGAGTTTCTGCAAAAACAAGATTCAATAATTCTTCTAGTAGCTGGAGTTTCTTTGGAAAATCTAACAATACAAGTTACAAGGTGCAATACACAATAAAAATGCCCGCTTCTAATAATGTTGACTTAGATAATGATTATGGAAATATTTCAATCGATCAGATTAATGGAAAAGCAGAGATTAATTGTGACTATGGAAAGCTAATTATTGGAGACCTAAATAGCTCTGACAATAATATTAATATTGATTACTGTAATGGTTCTTCAATCAGTTTTATGAAATCTGGATCAATCAACGCAGATTATTCTAAACTTACTGTTGATAAAACAGATTCAGTAAAAATCAATTCTGATTACTCTACAATAAGCATCGGAACAGTAAATAAAGTTACTTACAATGCAGATTATGGAAGCATAATTGTTGATGATGTAAATGACATCACAGGTAATTCTGATTATGCAAGCATCCGTTTAGGAACTGTTTCTAAAAACTTAAAATTAGAAGCTGATTATGGTTCAATTAAAATCAAAGAATTAGCTAAAGGATTTAACAGAGCAGAAATTTCTAGTGAATATGCAGGAATAAACATCGGAACAAAAGTGAGCAATAACTTTAGCTTTATCATGAATCTTCAATATGCAAGGTTTAGATATAATGATGACAATGTAGATATGTACAAAAGCATTGAAAAAAGTTCTAAAAAATATTATGAAGGAACTTACGGAAATGGAAAATCAAATTCTAAATTAATTATTAAATCGCAATACGGTAGCGTAAACTTAAAAGAACTATAATCTAAAAATATAAAATCAAACAATCATGAAAAAATTAATCATAACGAGTATCATATTAACATTAAGCTTTTCTGTAAATGCACAAAGCTGGTGGAATAGTAAAAAAGTAAGAGGAAACGGAAAAGTTACAACCGAAACAAGAAGAACATCAGATTATGAATCTGTAAGTTCTGCAGGAAATTTTGATGTAAAATTAGTTGCAGGAAAAGAAGGAAAAATCACTTTAAACGGTGAAGAGAACTTAATGAAATACATCATTACAGAAGTAAAAAGAGGAAAATTAACAATTAAAGTTAAGAAAAACACCAACATAAGATTTACTAAAAAGTTTGTTGTTACAGTTCCTTATAGAGATATTGATGGCGTTGCATTGGCTGGTTCTGGTGATATTACAAACACAGGAACTATTAAATCTGACAACTTTAAATTAGCTTTAGCGGGTTCTGGTGATATCGATTTAAGAGTTTCTGCAACAAAGATTAAAACGAGTATTGCTGGTTCTGGAAACATTAAATTAAACGGAAACTCTTCTAGTTTAACATGTTCTATTGCAGGTTCTGGAGATATTAGAGCTTACGGATTAAAAACAAAATCTATTGCTGTAAGTGTTGCTGGTTCTGGAAATGTAAGAACAACAGTTAGCGAAAG
>CAXICE010000227.1:0-2838 GCA_964022045.1 uncultured Polaribacter sp.
TCGTTTAAATGAAGAGTTAAAACAAGGTAAATTAGCCATTGATAAAGGAGGTAAACTTGAAACTCAAAAAGAAATAATTGCTGCTTGGAAAGACTGGTATGTAAAAGCCGCAGCTACTGTTGTTGATATGGTTTCTGATGTGAATTTAATTCAACCAGAAATAGAAAAAACACAAACCGTTATTAGTGCGCTTTCAAAAAAGAATACAGCTTTATTAGATAAATAAAATTTCTAAAACATATTGTAATAAAAAAACCTCATCTAATCAGATGAGGTTTTTAAGTTATTTATAATCTTATCAATTACATTCCACCTTTTCTCTGAGGAGAACGTGGTGTTGGCCAAGCTCTAGGTTTTCCAGTTCTTGGGTTAATTGGCATTTCAATTTTTTGTTTTGAAGCTCTGTCAGGATCTTCAGAAGCCATGTAAGCTAATACTGCAGTTAATACTACGTTATTTCTTACATCATCAAAAACAACTTTATCATACGTATCTCTGTTTGTATGCCAAGTGTAATTCCAGTAAGACCAGTTTAAAGCACTTAAGTTAAAAGTTGGAACTCCGGCAGCTAAGAAAGAAGCATTATCAGATCCACCACCACTTGGGCTTCCTGGGAATGATGTTTTAATGTGTTTTCTTACATCTCTAGGAACTGGAGCTAACCAGCTATTTAAGTAATCATAAGAATGCAAAAACCCTGCACCATTAATAGAAACAACTCTTCCTGTTCCATTATCTTGGTTAAATGCAGCTTGAATGTTTTTAACGATTTCTGGATTATCTTTTACAAATGCTCTAGAACCATTTAATCCTTGTTCTTCACTTCCCCAGTGACCAACAATAATTGTTCTTTTTGGGTTTGGATACATTTTCTTAAGAACTCTCATAGTTTCTAACATTACTAAAGTTCCAGTACCATTATCTGTTGCTCCTGTTCCACCATCCCAAGAATCTAAGTGTGCAGATAACATCACGTATTCATTTGGCTTTTCAGAACCTTTAATCATTCCAATTGTATTAAATACAGGAACTCTACCTAACTCTTTAGATTGAGCATTTACTTTAATTTTTGGTTTTTTACCACTTTTAGACATTCTGTATAACATTCCGTAGTCTTCTAATTCTAAATCTACCGTAGGAATCTTTTTTAATCTAGAGCTAAAAATTTTCTGTACTCCAAATCCGTTAGACCAACGAGATTGTACAATTCCAACTGCTCCAGCAGCTTCGATTGCAGTTGTAAAAGTTCTTGAGTTATATCCTGTTCTACCAATGTTTTTTCTAAATTCAGAAGCAATATCAGAACGTTCTTTTCTAATTTTAGCAAAAGACTCTTTTGTTGCAAATTCTTCCCAGTTATAATCTGGTCTTCCTGTTGGTTGGTAAGCAGAAGCCATTACAAATTTTCCTTTTACAGTTTTTAACCATTTTTCGAAATCTGCTTTATCTCTAAATGTTGGAAGGTGAACTACTTCTCCTTCTACACCTTTTTTCTTTGTACTTGCACTCCAAGCTAATTGAGTTCCTTTTAAAGATTGTACACGAGGATATGTCATGTCAATATGTGTAATTCCGCGTTCCCATCCGCGCCAAGTTCCCCATTGTTCATTTTTCGCTTCAATTCCCCATTCTTTATACATTTTTACAATAAGGTCATTTGCATTTTTCATATTTGGAGTTCCAACCAATCTTGGTCCAACAACGTCAAATATTTCGTGCGCTAAGCTTTTTAATTGCGAATTGTTATTCGCTTCATTAATAATGTTTTTAAGAACCGCATCGTTTTTCTGAGCGACCATTGCGGTACTTGTTAATAAAAACAGTACCAATAGTTTACATAAATTTTTCATTTTTGTGATTTTTAATTAGTTGTAAGTAAATTATTGTTTGTAAATATAGCAAAGTAAAGGGGTTGGTATCTGTTAAAATTTATGTTAAATTTTAACATTAACATTTGAGTTATGAAGAACTTAAGTCAAAAAAAGCACATCAATTATCCCCAAAAAAAATCAAAATAAATGATGTGCAGTGTCTTTTATATAAGGTTTTTTAGGCGTGTTTTCCTTTTTCCCATCCTGTTTTGCCTAAGTATTGTTCTCCAGATTCAACAGCTCCATCTTCAATTGAAGTTCCCATAGAATCGTTCCATCTATTTAAATACCCGAAGAGTGAAATTACTCCTAGCATTTCTACAATTTCGCCTTCATTCCAATGTTTATATAATTCGGTTTTTATAGTTTCATCAACTGCATTTGGAACCATTGAAGCAGCCAAAGAAAAATCTAAAGCTACTCTTTCTGCATCAGAAAAAGCTGCATGTGTTTTATATTCCCAAATATTATCTAATTGTTCTTGTTCTGCTCCATAACGTTCTGCAGCTCTAATTGCATGTGCTTGGCAATATCTACAACCAGTTGCGTTACTTGAAACCCAAGCAATCATTCTTTTTAAAGCAGAGGTTACACGACCTTCATTTGCCATAACCGCTTTATTTAAATTGATAAAAGCTTTAGAAATGGCTGGTCTTCGTTGCATTGTTAAAACAGAATTTGGACAAAAACCTAGGGTTTCATTAAAAAACTCTGCAAGCTCTTTTGTTTCTGAATCGTGTTCTGCTGATAAAGGTGTTACTAATGGCATAATTTTACGTTTTTATATCCTCAAATATATCTATTTTTATAACTTTAACTTTTAATAAATCAAAAATTTAAGATGAAGCTACAATTACATACATATAATTTAGTACTAAAACATACATTTACAATCTCAAGAGAATCTAGAAATACACAGCCAACTTTAATAGTTGAATTAAGTGATGCTGGCTTAAGTGGTTTTGGA
>CAXICE010000228.1:0-2828 GCA_964022045.1 uncultured Polaribacter sp.
CCGTATAAAAAGAAACGCTGTCCGTCTAACAAATAGATTACAGGATACTTTTTATTTGAAGTTTTATAATCTTTAGGTAAATAAACTTGAATCTGTCTATTCTCTTTTAATATGCTAGAGTTTATAACATGGTTTATTCCAACTACATTTTCGCTTCCTTTATCTTGCGAGAAAGAAGTGTTAGCAAATAATACTAAAACAATTATTGCAACTATATTTTTCATTTGACTGTTAAATTAATTTTAAAAATCGAAATTTAAGTTTAATTATTTTTATTAAAATAATTAAAGGATGAAATGAATATATAAATGATGAAAGAACTTGATATATTAATTTTTTAGAAGTTTTGTAACCTCATCCAGCTTTTTTTGTAACTGTATTGATTTAGGAAATTTTTGAACACCTATTTTATAATAACCAATAGCTTTTTTATATGCTTTATGTTTTACATAAAATTGACCAAATCGTTCAAACATATGATCTCTAGAAAATGAAGTTGGAAAGTCTGGAAAAGCAGTATCTAATTCTGTAAATATTTTGAAATCATTTTCTTTAACAGCTAATAAGAATAAATATCTTTTTGTATTCTCATGAATGTTTGTTGAAATTTGATAACGTTTTCCTCTTGATTTAAATAATTGCTTTAATCCTTCAATGCCACCATCTTTTTTATAATCTTCTATACTATAATATCTTATGGGCGCATAATCTTTAAAAAAGGTTTTCAGCCCATTATTCATTGTTACAATAGTTGTTGAATAATGATTTTCATTAGTAAACAACCCGTATTTCCAATTCATTTTTTTGTTCGCTTTCTTTTTTAATACTTCAGCCAATGCATTTGTATTGTCTAAAGACCAAGCTTCAACTTCTCCAAGCGTAAAATATAGGTAATTGTCTAATTTAGAAGATCTGTCTAAAAGGTTTCCAATATTAGCAACTCGTTTAGCTGTTAAAAAAGTTGGACTCGCAATAAAGTACCCTTTAAATAAATTTGGTTTAGAAGCTAGTATTTCTATACCGAAAGCAGCAGCTCTTTGCCAACCAAAAAAGACACGTTCAGTTGGTAATGTTCTATATTTTGAATCGATAAACGGAATTAACTCTTTCTCTAAATAATTGCTAAACTTTGTAGATTCAGAGTTGTATATTTTTCTTCTTTCAGTGTTTTTTGTTTTAATTCCTACAACTATAAACCCAGGTGTTTCTTTTTGAAACCTTAAGTTTTGTTGATAAGCAACCGCATTTAAAAAATACTTCTGACTATCAAAAACATAAACCACCGGACATTTTTCTTTAGAGGTTTCGTAATCTTCTGGTAAATAAATTTGGATCTCTCTATCTTGATTTAAGATTTCTGATTTAAGTAAAATTGTTTGACCTACAATATGTTTAATTTCTTTATTCTGTGAAAATGTAGTACAAACAACTCCAAAAAAGATTAGTAAAAAAAAGAAAGAATTTTTCATTAAAATATATCTGTTAAAGTTTACTTTTTGCTTCTTTTAACCCTTTCTTCATTCGTTCTTCAAAATTAGTATTTGGATATTTTGAAAGTCCAGCTTCAAAAAACTTAATGGCATTCTTATAATCTTTATGTTTTAAATAAAATTGCCCTAATCTATGTTGCCAATATGCAGATGCATATCTTTTTGTCTTTAAAACGTCTTTAAATTCTTCCATAAAAAAACTGAAATATTTAAAGTTATCATGATCTCTAGCTAACCAAATTAAAGAGTTTTTTGTACTCTCTGCTATTTTTCCATCTCCACCAAAACGCTTTGCTCTTTCTTTATAAAACGATTTTAAATATGGAATCCCGCCAGCATTAATATAAGCCGGAATGCTTTCAAAAACCAACGCATCATAGTTGTGATAGTAATATTGAAGTCCTTTATACAAAGATAATTGTGGTAAAGATTGATGCACTTCCTCATTAAACAACTCATATTTCCAACGTAAGTTTTTGGGGCTGATTTGTTTTAACCTTTCACTAAACCTCTCTGTCGATTTCACATAATAGATATCTCTTTTAGAGTTGGCTATGTATAAATAAATTTCTTTTTCAGATTGAAATCCTTTGATAATCTTTTCCGAAGCCAATCCACCATCAGAAACTATTGCTCCAGAAAATAAATCTTTCTCTTGTAAAATCATTTCACTGATATAATAGGCAGCCGCTTCCCAACCAAAAATTACACGTTCTTTAGTCGTTCTAAAATTTGCATCAACAAACTTGATTACATCATTTTTTATAAAAGAAGTATACTTTTTTCCATCACCAAATAAAGGTCTTCTTGTAGTTCGTTTGCTATTTACACTAACAACAATCATTTCTGGAAGTGTTAATGGACTTCTTACAGATTTTTGTATGGCAACTGCATTTGTAAAAAATCGTTGTCCATCTAAAAGATACAATACCGGATACTTTTCTTTAGAAGTGGAGTAACTATTTGGTAGGTAAATTTGAATATCATTCGTTGTATTCAATATTTTAGATTGAATAGTAAACTTTTTACCTATAGTAATATTTCCAGCTTCTTTTACTTGTGCCGTAACAGAAAGAAACAGACTTAAAAAAAGTATGCTTAGAGTTATTTGTTTTTTTAGCATTTTAATATGATTTTAATTAATTTATAAAAATAGATTAATTAGGTATTCATATTCTATAATTTAGACTTACAGTTGTTTACAGCATATTAAAACCTGATAACAATAGACAAAGCTATAAATCAATTACTGTAATCTATTCAATCCTTCTAGAGCTTGTTTGTATTTTGGATCTATCTTTAATGCTTTTTTATAAGCCTTTTTTGCTTTTCTTTTTT
>CAXICE010000229.1:0-2790 GCA_964022045.1 uncultured Polaribacter sp.
TAAATCCCAATCGATTACTAATCCACCAGCAAGTGTTTTAGCAATTTCTTTTCCGTATAAATATTCACATAAATACAAAGCGGCTTCGAAAGATTTGGCACCTCCTGCAGATGTAATGTATTTATCATCGTGCACAAATAATACTTTCTTTCTGATATCTAAAGTTGGAAACATTTCTCGCATTTGATCAATATCACTCGGAAAAGTTGTTGAAACTTTGTCTTTTAGCAAACCTGCTTTTGCCAACACAAATGCGCCATCGCAATGCGATGTAATAAATTGCGCATCTTTTGCTACTTTTTGCACAAAAGCAATCATTTTTTCATCGTCTAAATCAGTATCTAAATGATGTTCTGCAGACGGAATTACCAAAATATCAATCTTTGGCAATTGGTCTTTTAGATAATTAAAATCAGGAAGAATTCTCATGCCTTCAAAAGTGGTAATTGGTGCGTCTGTATTTGCAACAGTAAAGACATTCATTTGCTTAATTCCTTTTCTAAAAATGGTATGTTGAAAAATATCGTAAGGTGCTGTTAACTCTGTATTAAACGTTCCGTCCATAATTAAAAAACCAACATTATAACGTCCTTCTTTTAATACTGGAAATTGCTTTTCTACAATTACTTTTTGATTTGAAGACTCTTTAGAATCATTCTTAGAATTACATCCAACAACTAATAATATGATGATAAAAAACTGACTGATTTTCATTCTTTTTTTGTTTAGTGAATTGATGTTAAAAGTATTAAAATTCAATTTAACTTCTGAAATGAATCTAAAATGTTTTTTCTTTTGTAGATTTACTACATTAATAACCAAACTTACATCATGAAAAAACACATTTTCTACACCGTTTTATCACTTTTTTTTATCGCTGTAATTAGCAGTTGTAATTCTTCAAAAGACGATAAAAAAAACCCAAACACATATGTTCAAGATAACTACAACAAAAAAGAAGTTACTATTGAAATGCGTGACGGAATTAAATTACACACCGTAATTTATTCGCCAAAAGACACTAGTAAAGAGTATCCAATTTTAATGCAAAGAACGCCGTATAGTTCTGCTCCTTATGGTGAAGGAAAATTTAAAACCAAAATAAGTCCGAACTTACAATTAATGAAAGAAGGAAATATTGTGGTATATCAAGATGTTCGTGGACGATGGATGAGCGAAGGTGTTTATGACAATATGCGAGCTTATATTCCGAATAAAAAAGCAAATCAATCAGATGAAACTTCAGATACGTATGATACCATCGATTGGTTAATTAAAAACGTAGAAAACAATAACGGAAGAGTTGGTACTTGGGGAATTTCATATCCTGGACATTACGCAACAGTTTCTACAATTGATGCGCATCCAGCTTTAAAAGCAGCTTCTCCGCAAGCTTCTATTGGCGATTTTTTCTTTGATGATTTTCATCATAATGGCGCATTTTTATTAAGCTATTTTAGAGCTGTTTCGTTATTTGGTGCATATAAAGATCAACCAACAGATACAGCTTGGTATTCTTTACCAACAATGGATTCTCAAGATCAATATCAATTCTTTTTAGATGCTGGGCCTTTAAAAAATTTAAATAAATATTTTAGAAAAGAAACAGTAGATAATTTAAGTCCGCAAAACAACGACAGAATTGATGATTTCTTTTGGAAAGAAATTGTAGAAC
Organism: uncultured Polaribacter sp.; assembly: GCA_964022045.1. Lineage (GTDB taxonomy): Bacteria > Bacteroidota > Bacteroidia > Flavobacteriales > Flavobacteriaceae > Polaribacter. Next base: position 1,676 of record CAXICE010000229.1, read on the forward strand.
ATCCAAATTACGATGAAGTTTGGCAAAGTAAAGGCATTATTCAACATTTAAATAAAGTTCCGTCTACAGTTGCAACCATGGTTGTTGGTGGCGAGTTTGATGCAGAAGATTTATATGGTCCATTAGAAACTTATAAAGGAATTGAAAAACATCAACCAAACAATTACAATACCTTGGTTTTTGGTCCTTGGGATCATGGCGGATGGTCAAGAAATACTGTAAAAGGAGTTGTCGGGAATTATTATTTTGGCGATTCGATTGCATTAAAATTTCAAAAAAACATAGAATCTAAATTCTTTAATCATTTCTTAAAAGGAAGTGGCGATAAAAACTCTGGATTGCCAGAAGCGTATGTCTATGATTCTGGAAAAAGAGTATGGAATTCTTATGATGTTTGGCCGCCAAAAGAAGCTGTAAAAGAGAATTGGTATTTATCAGAAAATCAAGAATTAACTTCTAGTAAAAAAGGAAATAAAGGGATTAAGTTTATTAGTGATGTAAAACGTCCTGTTCCCTATTCAGAAGATATTAAAACGGTTTTTACACCAAGAAAATACATGACAGACGATCAGCGTTTTGCTGCAAGAAGACCAGATGTGTTGGTTTTTGAAACGGATGTTTTAACTGAAGATTTTACCTTAGTTGGAGATATTTTAGCAAAACTTAAAGTGGCTACAACAGGTTCTGCTGCAGATTGGATTGTGAAAGTAATTGATGTGCATCCAAAAGATGCAAAAAACAATAATAAAAACATGCAATCACATTTAAAAATGAGCAATTATCATTTAATGGTTCGTAGTGAAGTTATGCGTGGTCGTTTTAGAAACAGTTTTGAAAAACCAGAACCATTTACACCGAATAAAAAAACAGATGTAAATATTACGTTGCAAGATGTGCATCACACGTTTAAAAAAGGACACAAATTGCAAATTCAAGTACAAAGTACTTGGTTTCCTTTAATAGATTTAAATCCGCAAACTTATGTAGATAATATTTTTAAAGCTGATAAAAAGGATTTTAAAACTCAAACTCATACTGTATTTACAGATTCTTCAATCGAATTTAAAGTACTTAAAAACTAAGAAATGAAAAAACTATTTATACTATCATTAATT
>CAXICE010000230.1:0-2787 GCA_964022045.1 uncultured Polaribacter sp.
CTTTTTTTTCAAAGTTAAAAGGGCTGTAAAGAGAAATCTTTACAGCCCTTTTTTTTGTTCGTAAAGCAAAAGCTTTTTATGATTCTAAATTTAGCATTTATCTAAAGGCAAATACTTATAAAAATCCATGCGAGTATTTTACAACAATAAAAGCTATTACTTAAAAATGATTAAACAAAAATACTTACCATTATTATACATTAATAAATATAACCTAAACGTTCTACCGATTTTGCTGTAAACTCTATCCTCTAAAATTACTTCAAGCACTACTAATGGTATTAATTCATATGCTTCCAAAAGGAGAAGCTGTTGTAAACTCTAACATTTTTCAAAACGAAGAATACATGTTTTTAGCAACATAATAGATAAAACCCTAAACAATTGAGGTGGTTTTTTTTATTATAATTACATTTGCAGTATGGAAGTTAAAACAGAAATAATTTTTGGGATTAGAGCAATTATTGAAGCAATAAATAGCGGAAATACAATAAGTAAAGTATATCTTCAAAAAGAATCAAAGGGTAGTTTAATTTCTGAGTTAAATGGCCTAATCAAAGCTAATGGAATATCAACAAGTAATGTTCCAGTAGAGAAGTTAGATCGTTTATCTAAATACAATAACCATCAAGGAGCAGTAGCTCAGATTTCTCCAATCGATTTCTATGATTTAGATGAGTTGATTCAAACTACTTTAGAGAAAAATGAAGTTCCGTTGTTTTTATTATTAGATCAATTATCTGATGTTAGAAATTTTGGAGCTATCATAAGAACGGCAGAATGTACTGGAGTTAATGGAGTTATCATTCAAAAAAACGGAAGTGCTCCTGTGAATGCTGAAACTATAAAAACTTCAGCAGGTGCCGCTTTTAAAATGCCTATCTGTAAAGTAGATCATATAAAAGATGCTTTGTTTATTTTGCAAGCTTCAGATATAAAAACTGTTGCTGCAACCGAAAAAACCGAAGATTCAATTTTTGATATTAACTTCAATCAACCTATGGCCATTATTATGGGCTCTGAACATAGAGGTGTAAATCCTTCTGTATTAAAAATGGTAGATTATAAAGCAAAACTTCCGCTATTAGGAGAAATAGAATCATTAAATGTTTCTGTTGCTTGTGGTGCTTTTTTATATGAAACCGTTAGACAGAGAATGAGCTAAACCTCATCTTCCTCTACTTCATTTATTGGCGGATTAAAATTACCATCATCATCAAAAAGTAAATCGAATTCTGTTTCTTTAAATTCGTATTGTTCTTTTATGATTCCTTTTTGTTTAAATACAAATGAAAAGATAAATCCAATTAAAAAACCAGATAAATGTCCTTCCCAAGAAACTCCGTCTTTAATTGGTAAAACATACCAAATCATACTTCCATAAAGAAATATCACAATTAAAGAAACTGCTACCAATTGAAATTGTTTTTTTATAATTCCTGAAAAAAAAACAAAACTAAAAACTAAATATACAATTCCGCTAGCACCAATATGATATGCTTCTCTTGCAATTACCCAAGTTAAGAATCCAGATAAAAATCCACCGAAAAGCAGCACCTTTAAATAAACAGATCTGTAGAAATAGACTAAAAACGATATTAAGACAAATAAAGGAACAGAATTATTAAAAAGATGATTTGTGTCACTATGGATAAAAGGAGAGAATAAAACGCCTTTTAAGCCACTCAAATTTCTTGGCAAAACACCAAATTTTGTAAAGTTTAACGAAAACTGAATTTCAACCCAATAAATAAACCAAATCGAAAAAATAAAGATGATTGGAATTAATAAAACTTCTTTTGTAAACTTTAGCTGATTGTATGTTTTCATCGACTTAAAATTAGCAAAAATTCAGCCAATTAAAATTTACTGAAAATCTGTCATAAAACTTTCCTATTTTTACTGTATGAACGAGCCATTAGCAGAACGCATCAGACCAAAAAAATTAGACGATTATATTAGTCAACAACATTTAGTTGGTAAAAACGGAATTCTTACAAATCATATCAAACAAGGAATTATTCCATCATTAATTTTGTGGGGACCACCAGGTATTGGAAAAACTACACTTGCAAATATTATTGCGCAAGAATCTGATCGTCCTTTTTATACATTAAGCGCAATCAGCTCTGGCGTAAAAGATGTTAGAGAAGTTATTGAAAAAGCTAAAAATAGTGGCGGATTATTTACAAGTAAAAACCCCATTTTATTTATTGATGAAATTCATCGTTTTAGTAAATCTCAACAAGATTCATTACTTGGTGCAGTAGAAAAAGGCTGGATAACTTTAATTGGTGCGACTACAGAAAACCCAAGTTTTGAAGTGATTCCTGCCCTACTTTCTCGTTGTCAAGTTTATATTTTAAACTCATTTGACAAAGAAGATTTAATTGCCTTAATAGATAGAGCAATTCAAAAAGATACATTGATTTCTAAGCGAAAAATTAAATTAATTGAGACAGATGCATTAATTAGAGTTTCTGGTGGTGATGCAAGAAAATTATTAAATGTATTTGAGTTATTGGTAAATTCATCTGAAGATCCAGTAAAAATTACCGATAAATTTGTGTTGGAAAAAGTGCAGAAAAACACAGTTCATTATGATAAAACTGGTGAACAACATTATGATATTATCTCTGCTTTTATAAAATCGATTAGAGGAAGTGACCCAAATGCTGCAGTATATTGGTTAGCAAGGATGATTGAAGGCGGCGAAGATGTAAAATTTATTGCAAGAAGATTGTTGATTTTAGCATCAGAAGATATTGGTAATGCAAATCCGACTGC
>CAXICE010000231.1:0-2787 GCA_964022045.1 uncultured Polaribacter sp.
ACCAATTGTTGGTTTTAACCCAACTACAGAGTTTTGACTAGAAGGCGATGTAATAGAACCTGAAGTTTCTGTTCCAACCGCTGCAACAGCGTAATTTGCAGCAACTGTAACTCCGCTTCCAGATGAACTTCCTCCTGTTTCAAAAACTTTTCTTCCGTACGGATTTAAAGTTTGTCCGCCAACTGCAGAATATCCAACAGGGCAACCAGAACAGAAAAAATAAGCCCATTCGCTTAAGTTTGCTTTCCCTAAAATGATTGCGCCATTTGCTCTCAATCTTTCAACAATAAAAGCATCGTTTGTGTTTTTGTTATTTGCCAACGCAATTGCTCCTGCAGTGGTTGGCATATCATTGGTGTTGATGTTGTCTTTTAATAAAATTGGCATTCCGTAAATTGAATATTCAGAATTCGCACCCATTTCTTTGTCTTTTTGACGCGCTTCTTTTACTACATTCGGATTTAACGCAATAATTGAGTTCAGAGACTTTGTACTATCGCTTTCAAATTTTCTAATTCGATATAAATAAAACAGTGTTAATTTTTCGTAAGATAAATCTCCATTTCCAATATGTGCTTGTAATGTTGGAATATCTCGCTCTAAAATCATTGGTTTTAAATCGTTGTAATCTTCTTCTGAAAACGTTGCTAAATCATCTTTAAATGGGGCAAAAACATCGTTCATATCTAAGAATTTAGACTGAATCAATTTTAATTGCATTCTTTTATTTGAATGTTTTTGCTGGGCATCTAATTCAGCAGTTTCATCGTATTTTTTAAATATTACTGTTGGCGCTTTTTCTTCACAAGAAGCAATTAGTAAAACAATTACAAAAAGAAACGTAATTTTTTTCATGATTTGATGATTTTGAGATTCAAATATAATTCTTTTTAAAAATAGAAGAATACTATTGATTTCATTTAGAATATTAATATCTTTCCTAATCATATGCAATTCATTAAAAACACGATGGAAAAACTAATCTCATTTTTCACCAATACATTTCCTTTATCTGAAAAAACATTAGCTTTAATGGGAGAAATGTTTGTTTCTGATGAATTAAAAAGTGGAGACTATTTTATCAAAGAAGGTCAATTTGCAAAAGAGATTGCTTTTTTAGAAACTGGTATTGTAAGAGCTTATTACATAGACAAATCCGGAAAAGAATACAACAAACAATTATTCTCTTCGCCAGCAATTATTGGTTCTTATGGAGCATTAATTAGTAAACAAAAAAACAACATTGCTCAGCAAGCACTTACAGATTGTAAAATATGGAAAGCTTCTTATCAACAAATAGAAAAACTATCTGAAAGCAATCACGAAATTGAAAAACTAAGAAGAGTTATCGCCGAAAAATTCTTCTTAGATTCCGAGAAAAAAGAACTTGAAATGTTAATGTTAGATGCTGATAAACGCTATTTAATTTTCCGAGAGAAATATCCTGGAGTAGAATTGCAGATTCCGCAATATCATATTGCATCTTATCTTGGAATCAGTCCAACTCAGCTAAGTAGAATTAGAAAAAAAATGTACAAGTAACACTTCTTTACATATGTATATGTACAGGTTTTTTTAATATAATTTATTTGCAGTAGCAATTCATTAAACGAATCGCTATTTAAAATTTATTATCATGAAAAATTCAGAAATCACTTTTTTTAGAACCTTATTTATTATTTCTTCAATTTGGAATCTAATCGGCGCCATTTTCGGTTACTTTAACACTGCAAAAACTTTTGAAACATTTTTTAATCGAGAACTAACAGATCCACTTATCTACACAATTTATCAAGGAGCCTGGGGAACAACGTTGGTTTATTTTATTGGTTATTTAATTGTTGCTTACAAACCTTTAAAACATACAGGAATTGTTATTGTTGGCGGAATTGGAAAAATTGGTTTTGCAATTTCTTTGTTGAAGTTTTATTTATTAGGACTTGCGGGACCGGTTGTTTTTGTAGTAATAATTGGTGATTTTATTTTCGCTCTTCTTTTTGGCTACTACTTTTATAGAATTTACAAGTCAAAAGAAAGCATTCTATAAATCAGTAAAATTATGAAAACCAAAATTTTATTATTACTGATAAATGTGATGCTTTTTTTATCATTTGATGTTATTTCTCAAACTCCTTGGGAAATCGATAAAAATAAAAACGGAATAAAAGTATATACACGATTTAAAAAAAATTCAAGTTTTAAATCTTTTAAAGCAACTACAACTGTTGATGCTTCGATAGAAAAAACACTTAAAGTTTTACAAAAAACCGAAGATTACACAAAATGGTATGGTTATACTAAAAAATCAAAACTTCTAAAACAGGAAGATAATATTCAATATAATTATGTTGAAACAATTTTTCCTTGGCCTTTTAGAAATAGAGATATGGTTTACAAAATGACTACCAATAATTTAGAATCTAATGCTGTAAAAATAACTTTAAAAGGAATTCCTGATTTTATGAAAGAAAAAAAAGGAATTGTAAGAATGAAAAAAGCGGATGGTTATATTTTATTAAAACCTCTAAATGAAAAAACCAAAATTATGTATGTTTTTCATACAGAACCTGGTGAAAATATTCCAGTTTTCTTAGCAAATAGTTCCATTGCAAAATTACCTTTTAAAACCTTATCGGGTTTGAAAAAAGTTCTTGAAAATGATAGGTAACATCAATATTTCATAAATTCAAAAGAAAGCTATTTTATCAATTGTTAATAGGAACTAAGTATTGGTAACTTAATTTTGCTTTGAATAACAAGAAATATTATGAAAACAATAATAACATT
>CAXICE010000232.1:0-2709 GCA_964022045.1 uncultured Polaribacter sp.
TGCATTGGATTCGTGAAGACTTAACGCTTAAAAATGGAGCATCTTTAGAAGTAGAAGCTAGAATTCGTTATCGTCAATCTTTAGAAAAAGCAACTTTGTATAAAGTAGAAAAGGGTTTGTATGTTGAGTTTGTAAATCCGCAATCTGCGATTACAGAAGGACAATTTGTTGCTTGGTACAAAAACGAAGAATTATTAGGTTCTGGTGTAATTTCTTAATCAGTATTTTATTAAAACTTTAAAAAGTAGTATTTTCGAAGGATAAACAATAACCGATGAAAAGACTATTTCCCCTATTAGCTTTTTTTATTTCTCTTCAACTTTTTGCTCAAGAAGATGCTTGGATTTATTTTAAAGACAAACCAAACGCAGCTACATTTTTAGCATCGCCTTTAACTATGCTATCGCAACGTGCTTTAGATAGAAGAACACGTCAAAATATTGCATTTGATAATAAAGATGTTCCGATTGAAGCAACCTATTACAATCAAATAAAAAATACAACAGGAATTACCGTTTTAGCAAAATCAAAATGGTTAAATGCAATTCATGTGCAAGGAACTCAGTCGAGAATCAATAGTTTAAAAAACACGTTTACTTTTATACAAAAGATAGAGTTTGCAGATAACTCTTTAAATCTAAGCGGTAAAAGATTGCCAAAATCAAAATCAAACACGGCTACAAAACGAAATAAATTTGCTGAAATAAATGCCGATTTTAATTACGGAAATACCCAAAATCAAACAGAAATGTTGAAAGCAGATTTTTTACACAAACAAAATTTTACAGGAAACGGAATGCATATTGCAGTTATAGATGCAGGTTTTCCGAATGTAGATTTATTAACTGCGTTTGCTAGAGTTAGAAATAACAATCAAATTTTAGGAGGTTATAATTTTGTGGATAGAAGTACTGATTTTTATGTAAAAAAAGTCAATCAAAATAATTCAATTGTAAACAATCATGGAACCAATGTTTTATCAACTATTGCAGGATATACAGATGGTCAATTTGTAGGTACAGCACCAGATGCATCTTTTTATTTATTTATAACAGAAGATGTTTTTAATGAAGTTCCTTTAGAAGAAAGTTTATGGGTAGAAGCAGCTGAAAGAGCAGATAGTTTAGGTGTTGATATCATAAATACATCTTTAGGATATTCAACGTTTGATGAAAGTCGATACAATTATTCGTATGCAGATATGGACGGAAAAACAACATTTATTTCTCGTGGAGCAGAAATTGGCGCTTCTAGAGGAATGATTATTGTAAATTCGGCAGGAAACGAAGGAAATGGAACTTGGAAATATATAACTGCACCAGCAGACGCAAATTCGGTTTTTACTATCGGTGCTGTTGATCCAATAAAAGTTATTGCAGGTTTTAGTTCATTTGGTCCAACTTCAGATAATAGAATTAAACCAGATGTATTAGCGCAAGGACAAAGTGTTTTTGTTTTAGATCAGAACACGGGAAAGTCAAGAACATCTAACGGAACGTCTTTTTCTTCACCAATTATGGCTGGAGTTATAGCTTGTTTTTGGCAAGCTTTTCCGAGTCTAACAAATACTCAGATTATGCAGCGAATTCGTGAGTCTTCAGATAGGTACAACAACCCAACTGCACAATATGGATATGGAATTCCGAATTTTGAAACGGCTTATGGAAATGTTTTAAATGTAGATAAGCAAAACTTTATCAAAGGAATTTCTGTGTATCCAAATCCGATTTCTGCTACATTTAAGTTAAAAACTACTACCAATGATTTAAGTAGTTTAAGCATTCAGATTTTTAATGTAATCGGTAAAAAAGTGTACGAAGAGAGAAGTTTAAAAAGTAAAACGATTGATGTTTCAGAATTAAGCTCAGGAATTTATATTCTTAAAATTATGAGTGAATCATTACAAAAAACTATAAAATTGATAAAGAAATAAATGCAACAAAATATTACACAATTATTCAATATAAAATATCCAATTGTTCAAGGCGGAATGATTTGGGTTTCGGGTTATAAATTAGCATCGGCAGTTTCTAATGCTGGCGGTTTGGGTTTAATTGGTGCAGGTTCTATGTATCCGGATGTGCTAAGAGAACACATTCAGAAATGTAAAAAAGCAACCGACAAACCGTTTGGTGTAAATGTACCAATGCTGTATCCAGATATTGAAAAAATTATGGAAATCATAGTAGAAGAAGACGTTAAAATTGTATTTACTTCTGCTGGAAATCCAAAGACTTGGACAAATTTTTTAAAGGAAAAAGGAATTACTGTTGTACATGTTGTGAGTTCTGTAAAATTTGCTTTAAAAGCAGAAGCTGCTGGAGTTGATGCTGTGGTTTGCGAAGGTTTTGAAGCTGGCGGACATAACGGGCGTGAAGAAACAACTACGTTTGCTTTAATTCCGATGGTGAAAGAACAAGTTCAAATTCCGGTGATTGCTGCTGGAGGAATCGGTTCTGGACGCGGAATGTTAGCTGCAATGGTTTTGGGTGCAAACGGCGTACAAGTTGGTAGTAGATTTGCGGCAACTAAAGAATCTTCTGCGCACAATAATTTTAAAGAAACCATTGTCAATGTAAAAGATGGCGATACGCAATTAACCTTAAAAGAACTAGCACCAGTTCGTTTGGTGAAAAATAAATTCTATCAGCAAGTACAAGAATTGTACAAACATAATCCTACAAAAGAAGACATAAAAGAACTGTTAGG
>CAXICE010000233.1:0-2702 GCA_964022045.1 uncultured Polaribacter sp.
TCAAAAATGTGGAAGAAAAACGAATTACCACCACACGTTTTGGTTATGACTGCAACGCCGATTCCGAGAACATTGGCAATGTCTGTTTATGGCGATTTAGATATTTCAGTAATTGATGAGTTACCACCAGGAAGAAAAGAAGTAAAAACGGTTCACAGATTTGACAGTAATCGATTAGCAGTTTTTAAATTTTTGAAAGACGAAATCGCAAAAGGACGACAAGTATATGTTGTGTATCCGTTAATTCAAGAATCTGCTGCTATGGATTATAAGGATTTGATGGATGGTTACGAAAGTATTTCTAGAGATTTTCCGATGCCAAAATATCAAATTAGTATTGTGCACGGAAAAATGAAACCCGAAGATAAAGAATACGAAATGCAGCGTTTTGTAAAAGGCGAAACACAAATAATGGTTGCCACAACTGTGATAGAAGTTGGTGTAAATGTACCAAACGCAAGTGTTATGGTGATTGAAAGTTCAGAACGTTTTGGGTTGAGTCAATTGCATCAATTACGTGGACGCGTTGGGCGAGGAGCAGATCAAAGTTATTGTATTTTATTATCGGATGTAAAATTATCTGCGGATGCAAAAACACGTTTAAAAACAATGGTAGAAACTTCTGATGGATTTAAAATTGCAGAAGTTGATTTAAAATTGCGTGGTCCAGGAAATATTATGGGAACACAACAAAGTGGTGTGTTGAATTTAAAAATTGCTGATGTTGTAAAAGACACTTCAATTTTGGTTGCTGCAAGAAATGCTGCAATTGATTTGTTATCAGAAGATGAAAATTTATCGAATCCAGAAAATAAAATGATTTTAAACAGCTATACAAAACTTCAAAAAACTAGTGGTTTGTGGGCGAATATTAGTTAACCGTTTACAAAATATTTTAATTGCCAATTTTGTGTTTTAATTGCTTGTTTGCTAGTTGGTTTATCCCAAATTGGATACACTCTAAAACCTCTTTTTCCGTCTTTTTTTTCGGTGGATACAATTCCGTTTTTGATTAATGCTGTTTTTGGGAACTTAAAATATCCAGTAGAATTTTCATAAAAAACTTTTATGATAAAGAAATCAAATTCATCACTATCTTTATAAGGTTCTGTTATTCCATTTACACTTCGTTTCCAACAAGTAACAAATTGACCAATTTTCTTTGGGGTAATTTTTGCAGTTCTTTCAATGATTTTGAGACCATCTAATTCATAAGAACAACCATAATACTCTTTTGCTTCTTTATGTTCAATCAAATTAACTATCATAGTATCTTTTTTCTCATAATATAATCTTCAACTGTAAAGTTATTGCTAAAAGAATTTGACACTTCTTTTACAATTTCAAAACCATTTTTCTTGTAAATTTGTATAGTATTATCATTTTGTTGATTGACCAATAGTTCAATATAACCAACTTTTAATTCAATTGCTTTTTGAGAGATAAATTGCAAAGCAAATTTCCCAATCTTATTTCCTCTTGAAGATTCTAATAGATATATTTTACTTAAATGTAAAATACCATTCTTTATATAAAAGCCAATATATCCTACATTTTTAAGATGAAACTGAAGTAAATGGTATTCAAAATTTTCTTCAGCAATTTGTTTTTTAATTGCGCTAACAGTCTGAAATTTATTTAAAAAATATTCTGTATGTTCTGCAGGAATTATAGGATCGTAAACTTCATGTAAAATTTCTTTTGCTAAAGTTTCTATTATTTGAAAATGCTCAAGTTTTGTTGCTTTTTGTATGTTGATCATTTGTTTTCTTAATGAAAGACAAACTTACTATAAAACTTATTATTTCAAAACCATTTTTAACCATTCTTCAGGATTTTCTATCATTAAAAAATGTCCTGTATTTTCAATGGTTAATAATTTATTATTCGGAATCTCATTCGCCAATAATTCTGCAATTTCCATAATAGCAATTGGATCATTTTCTGCCCAAATTATTTTCGTCGGAACTTGAGTTTCTTTTAAAGCGCCAATCCAACGATGCCAAAAGTAATAGCGTTCATTAATGTAGTTTGATATTTTATGAATTACTTTTCTACCTTCATTATATTCCAGCTGAAACCACATTTCTTTGAGTTCTTCATTTTTAGCTTTCGATTTATCAAAATATACATTGCGCATATTTCTTTTAAATATTGGATAATTGGTTAAACTAGCAACAAATTTCCCAGTGATTTTACTCTTTAATAATTTCTGAATTAATCGTAGTTTTGATAATTCAATATGCGCACTTCCGTTGCAAAGAATCAATTCATCTATTTGTAAATCAATTTGTTGCTTGTTTTGTCTTGCTAAGATTTCTGTTGCAACACTTGTTCCGTAATCGTGTGCTAATAAAGTAACTTTTTTCAAGTTTAATTGTTTCCAAACTTCTAAAGCAACATCAGTTTGTTCAATTAAAGAATACGAATAATCTAAAGGTTTTTCGGAAAACCCAAAACCTAAATGATCGTGAATAATTACGCGATAATGTTTCGTTAATTCTGGTAAAACTTTTTGATAATCATAAGATGAAGTTGGGTAACCATGTAAAATTACAAGAGTTTCTTTACTATTTCCTTCATCAATTACAAAAACTTGTCTTCCGAAAACAGAGATAAATTTTCCTTTTTGTTTCCAATCTGATGCTTTCATAATTCACTAAAATATCTGTTTACAATGTAGTGAATTTTATGTAGTTTTG
>CAXICE010000234.1:0-2698 GCA_964022045.1 uncultured Polaribacter sp.
CACTAAAAATTTTTAATTTTTAAACTGTTACAAATCACAATCTAGAACGTCTTTTAATTAGTTTATTCATTTTTTTTAAAACTAAAAGCAACCATTTTAAAACTCTTGTAGTCTATATATTTGTAAGGCTTTTAAAAACCATTCATCCGGATTGAAAATTATACCATTACATAACCAAACTAATCAGCTAATTGCTGATGCCATCAAACAAAAAAGAGAAGCACAACAAGAATTGTTCGAGTTGTATTCTCCAAAAATGTTAGGTGTTTGTAGGCAATATGTAAAAGATTTACATCATGCAGAAGATTTGATGTTATCTGGATTTTTAAAAGTTTTTACGAACCTTTCTAAGTTTAAAAACGAAGGAAGTTTTGAAGGATGGATTCGAAGAATTATGGTAAATACATGTTTATCGTATTTGCGCAAAAAGAATCCTGTACAATTATCGGACGAAGAATATGTGTTTAACAAACAAGCTATAGATAGTTTAGAAAGCACAGAATTAAATGACATTCAGAAGTTAATTGATGCGTTGCCAACAGGTTACAAAATGGTGTTTAATTTATATGCAGTTGAAGGTTACAAACATGCCGAAATTGCTAAAGAGTTAAACATTACTGAGAGCACCTCAAAATCGCAATTATTTAAAGCGAGAAAGTGGTTGCAAGCACAATATGTTAGAATGAATACAACTGTAAATGGAGACAAATAATATAGATAAAATTGTAAGCGATTCTTTAAAATCGAGAACCATACAACCATCAAATTCTTCTTGGGAACGTTTAAGCAATCAGTTAGATATTGCCGAAGAAAAGAAACGTAAAAAATGGTTTTTATATGTTGGTTATGCCGCAACTGTGCTACTATTAATTTCGGTAGGTTTTTTTATGAATACTGATGATGTTTTGGAGCCAATTACGCCAAACACAATAGTTACAGCGCCAATTATTGATACAACAAAACTTGTAAAACCAACGCTTCAAAATACAATTCCGACAGAAACTGTAATTGTTAAAACGGATAAAGTAGAGGAGAAGAAACAACCTAAAAAAGTAATTACTAAAAAGAGAAAACCACAAATTAAGCAGGCAAAAATTATAGAGAATAATCCGATTGTAATTGCTGATAATAAATCAGATCTTAAAATTGAAAAACGCATTATAATTGATAGTAATTCATTGTTAGAGTCTGTAGATAATTCAACAACAACGGTTGCAGAAGTTAAAATTGTAATTCCGACAGCAACAAAGAAAATTTTTAAACAAACCGATATCAAAATAAATAGTGATGCCTTGTTGTATGCAGTTACAAATCCAGATAAAAACATTAACGAGTATTACAAGAAATACAATGTTGATAGAAATGATGTTCTAAAAAACATTCAAAAAGAATTAAAGAAAGTCAACTTAAAAATTGATGCAAATACATTGTTAACCGATGTAGAAAAACAGATAGATGAAGCTGCTTTTAGAAATAGTTTCATGCAAGTTGTAAAAGGAAAAATTACAGGTTTAGCAAGCGCAATTTCAAACAGAAATAATTAAAATTAAGAACAAAAGAAAACACTTATAAAATGAAAAAATTAGGACTTATATTTATGTTGTTTTGTACAACAATAGCATTTTCTCAAGAGAAAAATTTTGAAGAAGAAGTTAAGAAAATATCAAACCGAATTGAGTTAATTACTAAAACAGAGAAAGCTGCTTTAAGAGAAAAAGTAGAAAAAATTAACGCACGTTTAGATAAAAAAGAAATTACGTCAGAAGAAGCACAGAAATTAAAGAAAGAAGCGGCAGATTTTCATGCAAAAATTATTTCAGAGAAAGTAGCAGCAGAAGAAAAAAAATTACAACTTTTAGTGCAAGATAAAGCGAACGGAAAAATAAAAAACGTAATTAAAGAAACAGATTACGATGAAGAAAATTCGTTTACGATTGGAAGTAAAACTTTTAGAGTTCGTGTAAACGACAATGAAGATTATGATTCTAGAAGAAATAGACGTTGGAGAGACAGAGAAACAAGATGGGAAACTAAAGGGAAAAGAAACAGAAGTACAACATCTCAGTTTGTTTTTGCAATGGGAGTAAATAATGTGTTGGTAAATGATGATTTAGCTTCTTTAGAAACTTCTAATTATAAATTTTGGCAATCACATTTTTATGAAGTAGGTTTTTCATGGAAAACACGTATGAATAGAGAAGCTTCTAAATTATATTTTAAGTATGGAATATCATTTTTATGGAACAATTTAAGATTAGAAGATAATAAATATCATGTTGTAAATGGAAAACAAACCGATTTAGTTGTGCACCCAGAAAATTTGTCTGAAAGTAGATTACGCCATGTACAAATGAACTTTCCAGTACATTTTGAGTGGGATTTTTCTAGAAATGGTGAATATTCTGACGGATATAAAAGAGATCGTAGAAACAAATCGGTTCGTTTAGGAATTGGAGCTTTTGCAGGATTTAAATTAGGAACACGCCAATACATCGAATATAAAGACAATACTGGTGTAGATGTTGAAGAATTACAAAAGGATAATTTTAATATGAATATTTTTAACTACGGTGTTAGTGTTTATATAGCTTATAGAAGTACAGGTTTTTATATAAAACAAGATTTAAATCCTTTATTTAAAGGCACCAATATTTCAAACTTTTCTATGGGAATTAGATTTGATTTCGATTAAAAAGAA
>CAXICE010000235.1:0-2693 GCA_964022045.1 uncultured Polaribacter sp.
TCAACCAAATTTTGATCGTTTGTGTATGCATGAATTGTTTCTAAATGTCCTTTATCAATTCCGAAATTATCTTCTAATACTTTTAAAACTGGCGTAATTGCATTTGTTGTACAAGAAGCTGCTGAGAAAATATCAACATTATCTGGATTGTTTTCTTCGTGATTTACTCCATGAACAATATTAGGAATTCCAGCACCTGGTGCAGTTAATAAAACCTTGCTTGCTCCGTTTGGAACTAAATGTCTGCTTAATGCTTCTTTATCTCTAAAAGCACCTGTATTGTCAATAATTAATGCATCGTTAATTCCGTATGCAGTATAATCAATATCTTCTGGTTGTTTTGCAGAAATCATGTAAACTGTTGTTCCGTTAATGATTAAAGCATTGTTTTCAACATCCGTTTGAACAGTTCCTAAGAAATCTCCATGAACAGAATCGATACTTAATAAAGAAGCTCTTTTTTCTAATACTGTTTGATTGATTTCTCCACGAGTTACAACAGCTCTTAATCTTAATTGAGAACCTTTACCCATTTTGTTCATTAACTCACGTGCTAATAAACGACCAATTCTACCAAATCCGTATAAAACAACATCTTTTGGCGCAATTTCTTCTGATGCAGTTGCTCCTTTTAATTGTTTCTTAACAAACGCTAATTTAT
The DNA here is from genome assembly GCA_964022045.1 of uncultured Polaribacter sp. Taxonomy (GTDB): domain Bacteria; phylum Bacteroidota; class Bacteroidia; order Flavobacteriales; family Flavobacteriaceae; genus Polaribacter. The sequence continues at coordinate 662 of CAXICE010000235.1, forward strand.
CTTCACAATCAGTTTCGTTTAATTGACATTCGTAAGCCAATTTACCAATATCTAGTTTTGATGCTGGTAATTCTAATGTTTGAATTGCTTTTGCGATATCTAATGCATCAAAAATTGTAATTGGTTTTGCTACAAATTCTGTTGAATAGTTTATTAAGTTTAAAACTTCGCTTGCTTGTTTATCTACTAATTGATTTCTAAAAATCACCAATTCAATAGATTTATCATACCATAAATCGTTTACAATATTTATAAATTCTACTGTTGCTCTACGAGTTTTAACTTGAGAAGATACTTGATCTTCATAATTTGTTGTTGTTGACATAGTTGTGTTATATCTTTTAGTTTTCAAATTTTGGGCAAAAATACTTATTTCTATCGATTCGATAACTATTATTCATAAATAATAATCCCTTTTTTAAGTTAAAAAAGGGATTACAAAAGTGCTTTATTTATTTTTATCTGAGATAAAATTTCACAACTTCACCTTTTAAATCTAACATTTCAATTACAACAGAATACCTACTCTTTGCGTCTAAAAGTGTTATTGCTTGTGATGCGCTTGACACTTTCTTATTATTAATTTTAGTAATAACAAATCCTCTAATACTAGAACCATCTGCTCTTTGAGAATAATCTCTAACGATTTTTACACCATAAGAAACTCCCAATTTTTTCATTTCAGATTTTGTTAAATCTTTTAAATCTACATTAGCATTAATCGACCTATAAAAATCTTTCTTAGACAGTTTCACTTTTTTATTTAGCAACGAGCCATTTCTATCAATTGTGACATTTACATATTCTCCTGGTCGTTTAGCTTTTAATTGCCCTGCCAAATCAGGAAACTTAGAAATTTTTACATCATTAATTTTTCTAATAATATCGCCCACTTTTAACCCTCCTTTTTTTGCATTGCTGCTTTCTGGGAAACTTCCAATTCTAACACCTTCCTCAGAATATCTAGTATCTATTCCAATTCCTAAAACAGATTGTTGCACCCTTCCAAACTCCATTAAATCTTCCGTGATTTTTTTTGCAATATTAGAAGGAACCGCAAAAGAATACCCAACAAAAGAACCTGTCTTAGAAGAAATTGCAGTGTTAATCCCTACCAATTCTCCGCGCGTATTCACCAAAGCTCCTCCACTATTTCCTGGATTTACAGCTGCATCTGTCTGAATAAATGAATCTGTAACAGTTCCATTTCCTTTTAAATCTCTTCCTTTTGCACTTACGATTCCTGCTGTTACTGTAGAAGTTAAATTATATGGATTACCAACTGCCAACACCCATTCACCTATTTTTAATGCATCAGAGTTAGAAAAAGTTATGTAGGGCAATTTCATCCCTGCATCAATCTTTAATAATGCAATATCATTATCTGGATCAGTCCCAATTAATTTTGCTTTATATTTTTTTTGGTTATTCAATGTAACTTCTAAATCAGAAGCACCATCAATTACGTGATTATTGGTAACAATAAATCCGTCTTGAGAAATAATAACACCACTACCAGTTCCAACTTGCTCATATTTTCTTGTTCCACTTCCACGTCCATAAAACAATTCTGCCCAAGGATCAGATTGTGTTTTAATTGCTGTATTTTTTACATGCACAACAGAATGTACCGTTTTTTCCGCCGCATCTGTAAAGTTTGTGGGCGAATTTGTTACTGGTAAATTTGTGTTTGTAAAATTGGTTTTTACAAATTTCGATGTAGGTTCAATGGTTCTTTCAATTACAACTTGCGGCTTTTCTAAAAATAATTTATAACCGCCAAGTGTTACCATTCCACCAAAAATTGCAATACTTAATAATTTAGCTGTTTTTTTCATTTTTTTATCATTTTATTGAACAACTCAAATATACAATTTTAACATTTTAAATAAATTCGTTTAACGCTCTTTAACGAACTTTAACCCTCTTTTAACAATCTATTTTCAACCAAGAATGTATTATATTTGCTACTTATGAATTGTACTTTTTACAAATACGAAGGAACTGGAAACGACTTTATCATGATTGATAA
>CAXICE010000236.1:0-2687 GCA_964022045.1 uncultured Polaribacter sp.
AGTTTTAGATTCTGTATAAAATACAAACCCTAAAGAAATCATTAAGATTCCGAATACAATTGCGTCGTTGGTAAAAATTGGTGCTGTCATTTATGTTAGTTTTTTTGCTAATGTATTAAAATAATTTTTGACGCTTATTTTTTAGTGTGATTCGTAGAAAGTATAATTCCGGTAATAATTCTGCTAAAATTAGCACCACCTTTTAAAGAAATATTATGGTAGCCTAACTGTAATTTAATTGAGTTTGAAAGTTTATGTTTTACACCAACTCCAAACCAGTTTTGAGAATAAGTATCACCTTTAAAATTTAAAAAAACTTCATTATACATATATCCAGAAAGTTTTTCTGATATTGGATGGTTTAGTCCAATGTTATAGCGAAACCAATGTGCTGTGTTGTTTTTAAATAAGCGTTGTTCAAATCTAAAACGATGTGAAATGCCAAGTTTTGAATGTTTGTAATTAATGTTAAAATCTTCAACAATTCTTTGTTCATTAGCATCTCCGCCTTTAACTCCAAATGTAGCATCTGTATTAAAATAGGCATAGCCTAAATATGCGCTAAACGTGTTGTTTATTTTGTAATTCCCACCAAAACGTAACATAAGTTGTTGCATATCACTTGCGATATCAAAAAATCTAAACTGTGCTTGTGTTTTAAGATCTATTTTATCAGATATTTTATGTGTTCCGCCAAATGCATACCAAACACCTAATTCTTTTTCTGGATTTTTTTGAGCAATACTTTTAACTGCAAATAATAATGTAAATACAATAATTACTTTTTTCATTTTTAAAATTTTTAGCAAATTAAAATCTCCTACAATTTGTAGGAGATTTTTAAAATTAAATAGGATTCAAATATATTAATTTATATTGAAATTTTTTACTTCTTTAAATGGTGAAACTTGAATTTCTTTAACTTCGTTTTTAAATTTTTTCCAATCTGTATTAAAGAAATTGTTTGCTTCTTTTAAAGCATCTTTTAACATGTCTTTGAAATTATTAATCAATTCAGTTTCAGTTTTTGTAATTTTTCCAAAACGCGCTCCAACATAACTTCTTGCAGCTCCGTATCTTTGATTTACAGTAACTTCTGGATTTCTAGTAATTCCTTGTCTTTTATCAATTGTGCCAAGATAACCGTTAATTAATTTATCAATTTTCTTACCAACACTTTTCGCTGTTTTTAATTGAGAAGCATATTTTTTCTTATCTGCCTTTTTTAATGTGCTTGTAACTTCTTTTACGATATTTTGACTTTCTACCAACTGTTTTACAACATCAGCAATTGTTTTACCGTGAGCTTCTAATTGTTTGCTTACGTTGTATCTAGTGTTAAGATCAGATTTAGAATATGTTATTCTAGGATCAAACTCAACTTTAATTGTTTGTTCAGAAACTTGGTCTCCAAATGTCATTTTTAGTCTGTATGTTCCAGGTTTAACTCTAATTCCACCTGGTTCTCTAGTTGATTTTCTGATTCTTCTAGACGCTCTAGAAACACCTTTTTCATCTAAATACCAGCGCATTTTATAAACACCAGTTTCTTTAGGTGCGTTTTGTGTTAATGTTCTTATTAAACGTGTTCCATCAAAAATTTCTAATTTGATTTTATTCCACTTAACCTTTTTATCATCAACTTTTTTGGTTGCATCTTTTTTAGATTTCTTTTTCGCTTTCTCTTTTTTCTTTACAGGTTTATTGATGTAAAAAGAAATTGGCGCACCACGTCTTCTATTTTCTCCTTGATACAAAGCATCTGCTCCAAATCTACTTCCTGTTGGTTGAATAAAACTTGCTTGATACGCAATTGGCGGAGCAAATAAATGCAGTTTTTTAGAAAGATTATTGTTCTTAGCTAAAGCTCTTAATGGTTGAATGTCATCTAAAACCCAAGCAGCTCTACCAAAAGTTCCGATAACTAAATCGTGTTCTCTTGGGTGAATTACTAAGTCTTTTACAGGAACCGTTGGGAATCCGTTTGTCCATTTTGTCCATTTTTCTCCAGCATTTAAAGAAATATATAATCCATCATCAGTTCCTAAGAACATTAAGTTTGGATTTTCTAAATCTTCAATGATCGATAACGTATAACTTTTTACATCATTTTGATCAACAATACGAGTCCAAGTTCTTCCGTAATTTTTAGTTCTATAAGCGTAAGGCGTATAATTAAAACGACGATAATCATTTGCAATTAACAACGCTTCTCCTTTGTTTTTGTTTGATGCTTTAATTTGTGCAATCCAACTTCCTTTTGGTAAACCTTTTAAGTTTTTAGCAACATTTGTCCATGTAGCACCACCATTTCTGGTAACTTGTACATTTCCATCATCGGTACCAACCCAAAGCATGTCTTTTTCTAAAGGCGATGGTTCAATTACTAAAATTGTTGTATGATTTTCTGCACCAGTTGCATCCATACTTAAACCACCACTTTCAGATTGTTTTTGTTTGTTTGGATCGTTGGTTGATAAATCTGGAGAAATTACATCCCAAGAAAGACCTTTGTTTGTGCTTTTATGTACAAACTGACTTCCGAAATAAATTGTTGAATTGTCAAAAGGATCTTGACCAATTGCACTGTTCCAGTTAAAACGTAATTTTACTTTTGGATCTGGATGTGTAGGTTTTATTGAGTAACTATATCCTGTTTTTTGATCGTATCTTTGAACAGAACCTTG
>CAXICE010000237.1:0-2661 GCA_964022045.1 uncultured Polaribacter sp.
AGATGGTTAGATTTTGTAATGACTGCAAGAGCTAGAACTAAAATTAAAGCCGCATTAAAAGATGAAGAAAAGAAAATTGCTGAAGAAGGAAAAGCAATTTTAACCAGAAAATTACGTCATTTAAAAATCACATTAAACGATTCTGTTATTAATGAAATGGCTGCCTATTTTTCTTTAAAAACAAGCTTTGATCTGTTTTATAGAATTGGTAATGGCGCTATTGATAACACACAACTAAAGGCTTTTGTTAGTCAAAAGAACAATGCATTTATTAGTTTTTTTAAGAACCGATTAAAAAGAGCACCAAGTAATCAAAATATCAATAAAGAAGAAGTTACTAATAAATATGATGCACTAGTTTTTGGTAAAGAAGATGAAAAATTAGATTATACACTTTCTAAATGCTGTAATCCAATTCCGGGAGATAAAGTATTTGGTTTCTTAACAATTAACGAAGGGATTAAGGTTCATAAAAAAGATTGTCCTAATGCAATTTCTATGCAATCAAATTATGCCTACAGAGTTATGCTTGCAAAATGGATAGATTCTTCAAAACAAGAATTTAAAACAATTTTAAAAGTAAGCGGAATTGATAAAAAAGGAATTGTTAATAATTTAACTCGTATCATATCTAATACAATGGATGTATATATTCATAACATAAATATCTCTGGAGATGATGGTGTTTTTGAAGGAAAATTATCGATTAGCGTAAAAAATAAAACACAATTAAATAAATTAATTACGAGTATTAAAAAAGTTGAAGGAGTTCAAAAAGTTGAACGAGTTAATACGATGTAAATATCATTTTATAAAAAGGTAAATTATATTGATAAATAACCTTAAATTTGTCGTTTCGATAAATTCAGAAAAATGGGTACAAAAGAAAACCAAGACATTGTAAAAAATGTTTTTACTACATTTTTAGAATCTAAAAAACATAGAAAAACTCCTGAAAGGTATGCAATCCTTCAAGAAATTTATGATTTAGAGGAACATTTTGATATAGAATCTTTATATATCAACATGAAAAACAAAAATTATCGAGTTAGCAGAGCCACTTTATATAATACGATTGATTTATTGTTAGAATGCGGATTGGTTAGAAAACATCAATTTGGCGGACAAAGCATGGCGCATTACGAAAAAAGTTATTTTGATAAACAACACGATCATGTAATTTTAACGGATACAGGAGAAGTAAAAGAGTTTTGCGATCCAAGAATTCAAATTATCAAAAAAACCATAGAAGAAGTATTTGATATTGATATTCATAATCATTCACTTTATTTTTACGGAACAAAAAAACAAACTAAATAAACTAACAACACACTTTATAACAACAACTAATGGCAGTAGATTTATTACTAGGATTGCAATGGGGAGACGAAGGAAAAGGTAAAATTGTAGACGTTCTTACTTCTAATTACGATATTATTGCAAGATTTCAAGGTGGCCCAAATGCAGGTCACACTTTAGAGTTTGACGGAATTAAACATGTTTTAAGAACAATTCCTTCTGGAATTTTTCATGAAAAATCAATCAACGTTATTGGAAACGGAGTTGTAATTGATCCGGTAGTTTTTGTTCAAGAATTAGACGGATTAGATCAATTTGATTTAGATTATAAATCAAAATTAATCATTTCTAGAAAAGCACACGTTATTTTACCAACGCATCGTTTGTTAGATGCTGCTTCTGAAGCATCAAAAGGAAAAGCAAAAATTGGCTCTACTTTAAAAGGTATTGGTCCAACTTATATGGACAAAACTGGTAGAAACGGAATTAGAATTGGTGATTTAGAATTACCAAACTGGAAAGAAAAATATAGAGCACTTGCCAACAAACATGAAGCAATGATTAGCTTTTATAATGTTGATGTTCAGTACGATTTAACAGAAATGGAAGCTGAATTCTTTACTGCTGTAGAACGCTTAAAAGAATTACAATTCATAGACAGTGAAGAATACTTAAATCAAGCTTTAAAAGCAGGAAAAAGCATATTAGCAGAAGGTGCTCAAGGATCTTTATTAGATATTGATTTTGGAACGTATCCTTTTGTAACCTCATCAAATACAACAGCTTCTGGCGCTTGTACAGGTTTAGGAATTGCTCCAAATAAAATTAATGATGTTTATGGAATTTTTAAAGCCTATACAACTCGTGTTGGTTCTGGACCATTTCCTACTGAATTATTTGATGAAGTTGGATTAGAAATGGCGAAAGTAGGCAGAGAATTTGGTGCAGTTACTGGAAGACCAAGACGTTGTGGTTGGTTAGATTTAGTTGCGTTAAAATATGCTTGTCAAGTTAATGGTGTTACGCAATTAATGATGATGAAAGGTGATGTTCTTTCTGGGTTTGATAGCTTAGAAGTTTGTACTGCATATACATATAAAGGAGAAACAATTACACATTTACCATATAATATTGAGCCAGAAAACATCAAGCCTATTTACACAAAATTTGCTTGTTGGAATGAAGATTTAACTCAGATGACAGATAAAAGTCAGTTTCCGAAAGAATTGAATGAGTATATTGAATTCTTAGAAAAAGAATTAGAGATTCCAATTAAAGTAGTTTCTGTTGGACCAGATAGAAAACAAACTATACATAGATAATTTTTTTCTTGTAAAAATAAAAAAGCCTCTTTTTGATATA
>CAXICE010000238.1:0-2632 GCA_964022045.1 uncultured Polaribacter sp.
GCAATTGAATCTAAAATTTCTTGTTTAGATGTTTCAATTTCATCAGCGCCTAATTCTGGATTTTCAGAAAGATAAATTCCTTTTGAACCTAAATTTTTAGCCAATTCCATGTCAGTAATTCTATCACCCAACACAAACGAATTTTCTAAATCATAATCCTCAGAAAAGTATTTTGTTAGCAAACCTGTTCTTGGTTTACGAGTTTCTGCATTTTCATGCGGAAAAGTTTTATCAATACAAACTTCTGAAAACACAACACCTTCTTTTTCAAAAGCAGACATCACTTTATTTTGCGCTAGCCAAAATGTATCTTCTGGAAAAGAATCGGTTCCTAAACCATCTTGATTGGTTACCATCACCAGTTCAAAATCTAATTCTGAAGCAATTTTAGCCATATATTGAAATACTTTAGGATAAAACTCCAACTTCTCCAAACTATCTAATTGATAATCTACTGGCGGCTCTAAAACTAATGTTCCGTCTCTGTCTATAAATAATACTTTTTTCATGATTAATTTGTTAATCAACCCTGAGCTTGATTCAGAGTCTATTTAATTTATTTCTAATGTCATTTCGAAATGAGCTTTTTAGCGATTGAGAAATCTCTTGAGATTCCTCCTCATTCTTCGTTCGGAATGACAAACTTATTTTTAATTTAATTCTTTTAAAGCGTTTAAAAGCTTTGTGTTTTCAATTTGATTCCCAACCGTAAAACGCAAACAATTTTCGCATAAAGGTTGAGTGGTTCTATTTCTAATGACAATTCCTTTTTCGATTAACTGCTTATAACGCTTTGTAGCATCATCAACTTTTACCAATACAAAATTACAATCTGTCGGATAAATATTCTGTATAAATGAAACTGATTTTAAATTCTCAATTAACAATTGTCTTTGAGTAATGATTTCTGTAACTTCAGACTGAACTTCATCCATTTTAGACAATCTTTCAATGGCTCTTTGTTGCGTTAATTCGTTGACGTTATATGGTGGTTTTATGTTGTTTAAAACCGAAATAATTTCTTGTGAAGCATAACAAACTCCCAATCTAATTCCTGCCAAACCATACGCTTTTGACAAGGTTTGTGTGATGATTAAATTCGGATAATCGTTCAGTTTTTCTAACCAACTTTTTTGTTCGGAAAAATCAATATACGCTTCATCAATCACCACTAAACCGTTGAATTTTGTTAGTAATTCTTCTACTTTTCCCACTGAAAAACTATTTCCTGACGGATTGTTAGGTGAACACAAAAACAAGATTTTACTATTGTTATCAGCAGCTTCTAAAATCTGTTTTACTTTTGGTTGAAAATCTTCCGTTAAAATTACTTTTCTGTTCTCAATTGCGTTGATATTCGCTAAAACCGAATACATTCCGTACGTTGGTGGCAATGTGATAATATTATCTTGATTCGGCTCACAGAATGCTCTGAAAATCAAATCTAATACTTCATCACTTCCGTTTCCTAACAAGATTTTTTTTGTAGAAACACTTTTAATTTCAGACAACAAATCTTTCACAGAATTCTGTTGCGGATCTGGATATCTATTTACTCCATTTTGAAATGGATTCTCATTTGCATCTAAAAAAACTATTTCTGTAGAAGTGGCATCTTTATATTCATCTCTTGCCGAAGAATATGGTTGCAACGACTTTATATTTTCTCTGATGAGATTATTTATGTTGAAATTTGTTTTCATAATAAAACCTCTCGACTGCGCTCGAGGAGACATTTAATGTGTTATTTTAAATCTTTTAAACGGATTGAAACTGCATTTTTATGCGCATCTAAACCTTCTGCTACAGCCATAACTTCTATAGCATTTCCAATATTCTTCAATCCTTGTTTTGATATTTTTTGAAACGTAATACTTTTGGTAAAACTATCTAAATTTACACCAGAATACGATTTTGAAAACCCGTTTGTTGGTAAGGTGTGATTAGTTCCAGAAGCATAATCTCCAGCGCTTTCTGGCGTATATTTACCAATAAAAACAGATCCTGCATTTTCGATGTTATCCACGAAAAAAGCATCGTTTTTTGTTGAAATAATTAAATGTTCTGGTCCGTAATTATTGATTAAATCAAATGCTTCATCAACATCTTCAATTAAAATTGCTTTTGAATTTGCCAACGCTTTTTCAGCAATATCTTTTCTCGTCAACGCTTCAAGTTGTTTTTGTATCTCATTCGATACATTTTTAATCAACTCTTTTGAATCAGAAACTAAAATAACTTGACTATCTGCGCCGTGTTCTGCTTGACTTAACAAATCTGAAGCTACATAACTTGCGTTTGCAGAATCGTCTGCTACGACTAACAATTCACTTGGTCCGGCTGGCATATCAATGGCAACTCCAAATTTGGTTGAAAGCTGTTTTGCAACAGTTACAAATTGATTTCCAGGTCCGAATATTTTATATACTTGTGGAATAGTTTCTGTCCCAAAAGTCATTCCTGCAATGGCTTGAATTCCGCCTACTTTAATAATTTTTGTAACGCCACATAAATTTGCTGCGTATAAAATTGCTGGATTTATCTTTCCTTCTTTGTTTGGAGGAGAACACAGTACAATTTCTTTACATCCTGCGATTTGAGCAGGAATTGCCAACATTAAAACTGTTGAAAA
>CAXICE010000239.1:0-2630 GCA_964022045.1 uncultured Polaribacter sp.
CCGTAATAATCTAATTTCCCTGCAAAGTTAATATTATTAAAATTAGACTTTGCTCCTTTTTGTCTTCCACCTCTTAAACCTTTACTTCCACCAATTTTACCACTTGTAATATTTCCATTTCCATCTGATAAAGTTGATTGAAATCCGTTAAAAATATATGCTTGATAACGTAAAGAAATCTCATTTGATTTACCAGAAACTCCAACCCCAATTTCTCTCCAAGTTGTCGGAACAATTGCACCATCCATACTTGGTCTTTCTACACCGTTAAAAGTTGTTGGTTCATGATATTCATTTACAATTCCCATCGGAACTAACATTAAACCTGCTCTTAAATTTACATTATCGTTTAAACTGTATTGCAAAAAAGCTTGCTCTACATAAACTTCTTTTACATGCTCAAACTCAACTTCTGTAACAAATTGAGTTCTTTCATCAAATTTATATCCGAAAAGCAACACCAATCTCTGCACATCTAATTCTGCGTTCTGTCCAGTTGGTCTGTTATATGTGATTTCTCCATAACCACCAACAGTTACTCCCTTAGTCTTGATATTTCCAGCCAAAATTCTTTGTGCTGTGTTTTGTTGATTTTGTACATTCTGTGCCATTAAAACTGATGACATACTCATTGCAAAAAGTACTACAAACTTTCTCATTTTTTTATTTAGATTAATTACAAATAACTTAAATTATTCTGCAAAAGTACAGCCTCTTTTTAGTTTAAAAAAGTTTATTTAGAATTATTTTAAATAAAAATTTAAAGGATGAAATAAATGACTGAATAACTGAAATCTAACTACAAAGATTTTAGATATAAAATTACAGCATTTCTAATATCAAATGAAATTTCGGTTTGATTTGGTTGATAAATAGACACAACATCTTTGTTCTTATTTGATAAAAAAGGAATGTCAAATCCTTTTAACAAATAATCTGAAAAAGCAACTGTATATATTTTATTTGGATGGATTGGTTTGTTTTGAATCAACCATTTGCTCTTTATTTTAGAAACATTATAACGTTGCAAATAAGCACCTGTTCCAGCCGCTATTTTTCCATATTCTAATACTTTTTGAAGCAAAGTTCCTTTTAGTTTCACTTTTAAAACTGCGCCGCCATATGGTAATACTCTAAAAATATCAACAGCTGTAATATTTCCTTCTAATTCATCGTCAATTCTTATGGAACCGCCATTTACCAAAGCGCAATCAACTTTATCATCAAAAGCATATGACATCGATTTTGTAATGATTTCACCCAAATTAGTTTGTGTACTTCTAATTGGTTTGTCTCTTCCGTCTAACGGAATTTTTGCATTTAAAATAACTTCATCAGGATTTGCAATTACTTCTTTAATCTTTGTCTTTAAAATTGATTGCCATTTATTTACAACGGCTCCTACTCTTTTATCTTCTACAATCGAATTATTGATTTCTTTCAATTCTGATTTGATACTCGCTTTTTTAGTATTCTTATCAAAAGAAATTCTATGAATGTAAGCTGTCTTTGCATTTGCGTCTGCTTTTGCAACAAACGAATTCCCAACAGAAACTAGCATATTTGTATGTTCGTGTCCGCCCATAATTAACGGAATCTCCGGCAACAATTCTGCAATTTTTTTATCATCAGTAATTTTTAAATGTGTTAAACCAAAAACAACATCAACTTTGTCTTTCAAATCGTTATAAGAACGTTTTGCTTTTTCAATAACATCATTATATTTTACATAACTTTTAGGGTTTGAAGGTACGCAAACACTAATAAAACCAACTTTAATTTTGGTTCCGTCTGAATCTGTAAACTCTTTAATAAAAGTTTCGTTTACTTTATTTTTTTTATTGGTAAACGGACTTGTTTTTCCGTCTTTAACTTGTAAAACATTACTTGTAATCCAATCAAAATTACTTTCATCTAACCGTTTTTGTAAATCGTTGGCACTTAAATCAAACTCATGATTTCCGAATGCTACCAAATCAAAATTCATGGCATTCATGGTTTCAATCATTTGTTTACCACGAATTCTTTCTCCGTTATATTTTACCGTTCCTAATAAAGACGGATTTAAAAAATCGCCCGCCATCACCAACAAAGTATTATTGTTTTCTTTTAATAACTCTTGATGCACTGTTTCAACTCTTGCCATCCCCCCAAATTCTCCTCCTTGAATTGGTGCGATTTCATAAACATCATTCAATTGTAAAAAAGTGAAATCTATTTTTCCATCATCTTGATTGCAAGAAAGTAGCAATGCTACAGATAAAGTAAAAAATAATGTTTTTGTGAATTTCATAATAAATAATTAAGATTTCTCGATTCTACACGAAATGAAACTTTATGTCGTTTAAACTTTGTAACTCTGATTAAAAAATCTTCAAAGCCGAATTATAAGCACTTTCAAAACTCATGGGTTTAATACCCGTTTCTACTTTTTCAGCAGTAAAATAAGACAATAGTTTTTCAGTTGGCATATTTCCAGTTAATTCGTCTTTTGCCATCGGACAACCGCCATAACCCATCATTGCGCCATCAAAACGATTGCAACCAGCTTTGTATGCTGCGTCAACTTTTTCTTTCCAAGAACTTGGTGTTGTATGTAAATGTGCTCCGAATTCAATTTCTGGATATTT
>CAXICE010000240.1:0-2626 GCA_964022045.1 uncultured Polaribacter sp.
TTTTTGAAAAATTCTGGCAAATCGTGGTATTTTTTATTCGCCAAAATGATGGTTAAATTAGAACGAACAATAAAATCTTTAATTCCTGCTTTTGAAGCTTCTTCTACAAACCATCTAAAATTTGGATTCATTTCTGGAGCGCCGCCAGTTAAATCTAATGTATGAGCTTCTGTTTTTCTAATAACATCCAAACATTGATTCATGGTTTCAATCGTCATGATTTCTTTTCTGTCTGGACCAGCGTCAACATGACAATGCGCACAAACTTGATTGCACATATATCCCAAATTGATTTGTAAAATTTCTAATTTCTTTGGACGTAATGGAAACTGATTCGTCTCTTTTATTTTACTAGCAAAAGTTGGCAATTCGTCTTTGAAAATTCCGTTTGAAAGAATTTCTAATTGACGTTGCGTATTTGCTAAATCGTTATTTCTTGCTTGTAAAGACTTTGTAGCCATTTATTTTGAAATCTGTCAGGTCGAGCGCAGTCGAGACCTTAATAAAACCTCTCGACTGCGCTCGAGGAGACATTCTGTTATAATTATTGAGATTCCCGTTTTCATGGGAATAAGTGATTTACATAATTTTGTTTTACAAAATTAGTAATCTACTTACATTTCTAATTTATTCACTTTATTCATCATTTGAACACCATGAACTAAGGTTGCGCCACTTTTTATTGCAGCTCCAACATGCACTGCTTCCATCATTTCTTCTTTGGTAATTCCGCGTTGTAACCCGTCTTTAGTATAAGCATCAATGCAATACGGACACTGCTCTGTGTGTGCAACCGCCAATGCAATTAAACTTTTTTCACGAGCTGTTAATGCGCCTTCTTCAAATACTTTTCCGTAATAATCAAAGAATTTATTTCCTAATTCCTCGCTCCATTCTGTAATCTTTCCAAACTTTCTTAAATCGGCCGGATCGTAATATGTTTTTGACATTTTTGTTGATTTTTCTTGAAAAATAAAGATACTACTTCCCGTTTAAATTCCAATTATATTCTAAGTATCTAATCTTTGCTTTTTTATTGATTTTTATATCAGAATATTTGTTAAAATAATCGATAATAGAACCATTTTTAATAAAATCTCCTTTAAACCAATCGAATATTTTTGAAATCTGAATTTTCTTTTCGGTGATGATATTTCTTGATGTATCGTTGATGAATAATTTCATTAAACGTTCTAATTCACTTTCAATATTACTTTCCGTAAATGCAAAATTTCCTAATTGGGGACAAGAAAGAGAAGCGCAATTTACACCAACATGAATTCTAGGGTCGCTAAAATCTTTACGTAATATTTCATGTTCAATATGATTCAATGTGTAATTTTTTCCACCAACTTTGGCAAACGGAATGTTCCAAGCATCTTTTCCTTTTTTCTTAATCTTCATGATGCTTTTTGTAGGATAATTATCAAGAATTATTTTTAACGTATACGCATTGTAAGCATTAATCCAGAAAGCCTTTTTTTTATCGCCAGACCAACTTTTTTGTGGAGTTGTTTTTGCTAAAAACGAAAGATATTCTGTAAGTTTAGATGCTTCTTTTTTTAGGTTTTTATAATCTACATTTCCTTTTTTATCAACATGTTTTTGTAATAATGCATTATAGTCTTCAGTTTGTGCATTGATATTAAAAGCAACTAAAAAAAGAAAGTTGAAAAGAATAATTTTCTTCATCGGATTTATTTTTGATGCCATTTTAGACGTTGCCTTTTTGGTTTGTTTACAAAGAAAACGTTAAAAGTTTAATCTGTAATTTCTTCTCCAACTTTAAGGTTGAATTTCTTGCGAAACCAAAATACAAGTAAATACAAAATTGGTGTGTCTAAAGCTGCGATAACAACTTTGAATAAAAAGCCGCTTAGTAGTAATCCACCAAAAATATCCCAAGGTAAAATATTGAATGAACACAATAAAAACAGCACTGTAAAAGTGTCTATAAATTGCGATGAAAATGTTGAGAAATTATTACGCAACCACAAATGCCTTCCGTTAGTTTTTCGTTTCCAAAAATGAAAAATTTTGATATCAATAAATTGCGCAGTCAAATAAGCTAACATAGATGCTAAGACGGCTAAAGGTGATAAGCCAAATACTTTAGAAAAAGTATCATTATCAATTGGTGAATTTGTAATTGCTGGCGATGCATCAGAAGCTAAAATAATTAACATCGAAAAAAAGGAAGCAAAAATTCCGGCAATTACAACTTGATTTGCTTTTTTCTTTCCGTAGATTTCTGATAAAATATCAGTGATTAAAAAAGTAATTGGGTAAGGCAAAATTCCGACAGAAATTTCAAATCGATAAATTCCAAAAGGTTCCCAATAAAAGAATTTTTGAAAAATTAAATTTGATGTCACCAAAGAAGCAATAAATAATGCTGCTAAAATTAAATAAATAAGTTGTGCTGATGATTTTTGATTGGCTGTCATACTACGAAAATAGTGATTTTAGAGAATTAGATTGTAAGAATTCTAGATTTTAGAGGTTTTGACCGAGGTTGGTAAATAAGTTTAGCCCTGATTGAAGCGATTGTTTGAGCTCTTACGCTTTTGCGTAAAGCGAGTGCGAAAAGCAGGAAACAGCTTCAAATAAAAATGATTATTTTTGC
>CAXICE010000241.1:0-2615 GCA_964022045.1 uncultured Polaribacter sp.
GCTAACAAAATTTCGTAGGTTGCATTAGTATCTGCTTCTGCGCCATGAGCTCCTTCTAATTCTTTTCCGCAATAAAATTGATAACCAGCACTTAAAGTTCGTTGTTCTTTTTTATGAAAAATAACTTGTACATCAATTGCTTTTCTGTTATTCATGTCAAAATCAATACCAGCGCGCATTAATTCTTCTGCTAATAACGGAATATCAAATCTGTTAGAATTAAACCCAGCTAAATCGCAACCAGCAATCAACTCACTAATTTGCGACGCCAATTCTTTAAAAGTTGGTTCTGTAACCACTTTCTCATTTGTAATTCCATGAATATCAGAAGATTCTTTAGGAATTTCCATTTCCGGATTTACCAACCAGGTTTTACTTTCTTTATTTCCATTCGGAAAAACTTTTAAAATCGAAATCTCTACAATTTTATCCGTTCCAATATTGATACCTGTTGTTTCTAAATCGAAAAATACGATTGGTTTTTCTAACTTTAATTTCATTTTCTCTAACTTTCTATCCTAAATTCTATTGTACGATAAAGGTATATAAATCTGTTTGATTTTCTATCAATTTTAACTGTAGATATATCATTTATTTTGATTGATTTTTAATTAAATACATTCTAATTAGCTTCATTTTTACGCTCTAATTTTTAAGACATGAATACAACAGTAATTATACAAGCAAGTGCTAGAAGCAATGGAGACACAAATATTATCGTTAACGAGTTAAACAAAAACAATAATTTTGATGTAATTGATTTGAAAACCAAAAACATTGGTCATTTTGACTATGATTTTAAAAACGCAAATGATGATTTCATACCATTAATGGAAAAAATTATTGCTAAATATGATACTATAATTTTTGCAACACCAATTTATTGGTACAATATGAGCGGAATTTTAAAAACCTTTTTCGATAGAATTTCTGATTTATTACACTACAAAAAAGAACTTGGCAGACAATTAAGAGGAAAAAAAATGGCAATGATTAGCAATAATAATTATGACGATATAAAAGATGGGTTTTCTATGCCATTTATAGAATCTGCAAATTATTTAGGAATGACATATCTTGGCGATACGCATGTTTGGGTAGAAAATGAAATTATAAATCCAATTGCAATTGAAAGAATTAACGCTTTCAGAAAATTGATTTAGTTTGTTTCTTCCTTTTTAAAAAATTAACTTTACTAACTCTTAAACTAAGAAAGTAAAGTTATTTTTACTATGAAGAAAGAAAAAATTCGCGCGTTGTTTCCAATCACAAAGGATACTGTTTATCTTAACAATGCTTCTCAATCTCCTTTAAATACTTTAGTAAAAGAAAAACTAAATATTTATTTTGAAAAAGAAACCAGTTTCGTTGGCAAGAAAGGATTTGATCGCAATACAGTTCGTGTTCCATTAGCAAAATTACTTGGAGGATTACCTGAAGAATATGCTTTAACAACAAGTACCGGAGTCGGAATCGGAATTATAGCAAAAGGCATCAATTTTAAAAGAGGAGATAACATTATTCTTCCTGAACGAGAACATTGGAATAATTCTTTTCCTTGGTTACAACTTGAAGAAAAAGGAGTAGAAATTCGGTTTATAAAACTGAAAGTAGACAATAGTTTTGATACAGAAGCAATTGAAAAACTAATTGATAATAACACACGCGTTGTTGCAGTAGCTGCAGTAAGATATAATAGTGGCTTTAGACCAAACTTAGCTGCAATTAGCAAAATTGCGCATAAAAAAAATGCGCTCTTTGTAGTTGATGCTGCTCAAGGAGCAGGAATGATTCCGATTGATGTTGAGAAAGATGGAATTGATATTATGGCAGGTTGCGGATTTAAATGGCTACTCGGTTTAGACGGAACGGGTTATTTATATGTTAGTAAAAGAGTTGTAAAAATGATAAATCCTGTTTTGCCAGGAATGTTTTCTGCAGAAAGAGTTGATGATAAACTTACATTCCATGAAGACTCAAGAAAATTTGAGACTGGTACGATAGCATATTCTCTTTTTGATGCTTGGTCAGCTGGTTTGCAATTATTATTAGATATTGGAATTGAAAACATTTACAAGAAAGCTTTAGAAAACACTGATATAATTATTGAAGGATTACTAGAAAAAGGATATACTATAATATCACCAATTAATCATCGAAGTGAAAGATCAGCTATTGTGCATTTTAAAACTTCAACTTTCGAAACCACAAACACACTTTTTGAAAAACTCAAAAACAACAAAGTACTCGTAACTTTACAAGGTGAAAATATTAGAGTAAGCCCTAATTTTTTCACATCAAAAGAAGAAATAAACATTTTTTTAAACTTAGTTTAAGAAGAATACACAAATGCTTTTACTTGGTTTATTTACATCTTACACTTAAAATTTAATGTATTTTTTTTGTAAAAAACGACTTAAAGAGTCAATTTACTACAATTCAAGTCTAAAAAACTACAACTCATGTCATTTATGCGTAATTAGTTGCCACGCTCTTTTTTTCATATCGTCTTTCCGGTATAATTAAAAACAAAAAAACAATGACATTAAAAAAAACAGTATTAAGTTTAATTTTCAGCACAACAATATTAATCTTAACAGCGCAAAACACTACAA
>CAXICE010000242.1:0-2591 GCA_964022045.1 uncultured Polaribacter sp.
ATAAAAGCTCTTTTACAATCGGAAAAAACACCTCTTTTTTTTGCATAAAAAAACCAACCGTTTTACTTCTTGTTTGCTGAGTAAAATCTGAATACTTTATCTTTAAAGTAATGGTTTTTCCTTTAGTATCAAACTTTTTCATTCTTCGTTCTAACTCGGTAGCAATACTCTCTAATCGCTCTAACATAAAGACTTCTGAAGAAATATTTTTATTAAAAGTACGTTCAGCAGCAATTGATTTTTGAACACGATTTGCTTTTACCTCACTTTTATGAATTCCTCTCACAATATGATAATAGTGCCCGCCTGATTTGCCAAATAACGTAGTTAATTCTTCTTTTGTTTTTTGTTTTAAATCATTGCCTGTAAATATTCCGTGATTGTGCATTTTTGCGGCAGTCACTTTTCCAATTCCATAAAATTTATTGATGGATAATTCTTCTAAAAAAGGCAAAACCTCTTCCGGGTTTATCGTTTTTTGTCCGTTTGGTTTATTGATATCTGATGCAACTTTTGCAATAAATTTGTTGATAGAAATTCCTGCTGAGGCACGCAATTCTAATTCGTCAAATATGCGTTGTCTAATTTCTTCTGCGATTAAACTTGCAGACGGATTTCCTTTTTTATTTTCGGTAACATCTAAATACGCTTCATCTAAAGAAAGCGGTTCTACCAAATCTGTGTACTCATAAAAAATGGCTCTAATTTTTGTTGAAATTTCTTTATATCTTGAAAATCTCGGCGGAACAAACAATAAATGCGGGCATTTCTGCTTTGCCAAAACGCCACTCATTGCAGATCTAACACCAAATTTTCTAGCTTCATAGCTTGCTGCAGAAACTACTCCGCGAATTTCATTTCCCCCAACAGCCAAAGGTTTTCCTCTTAAATCAGGATTATCCAATTGCTCTACAGAAGCATAAAATGCATCCATATCAACATGAATAATTTTTCTAAAAGGCGCTTGTAATTCCATCTTTCGAAAATACGGAATTTGATTGTGATTTTATTTCAAAAAATCAATACAAATTTGAGTTACATTTTGCATTTCTTCAGATAAGTCTTCATTTTCCCAAGGATGAGAAACATTGAAAACATGATTCGCGTTTTTAATAATTTCTAATTGACTTTTTGAATTCCAAGAATGCAGTTTTTTGGCCTCTTCAATAAAAACAGAAGTGTCATTATCTCCGTGAATTATTAAATAAGGAATTGCTAAATTAGTAACCGCTCGTTGAATAGTTAATCGATTTTCGTTTTGTTTAAAGTCTTCGTAAAACTGATAAAAATGAGGCATTTGTTGTTTTGTTCTTACGTTTACAACATATTTTACGCCGTCTTTTTTCCATTGTTCTAAATCACCAGAAGTTGCAGTTCTTTTTCCAAAATCACAAACTCCAGCTAAAGAAATTGCCTTTTTTATTTGGTCGTTTTCTTCAGATTTAATCGTTACAATTCCTCCTGCTCTACTGTGCCCAATTAAAGAAATATTTTCCAAATCGATTTCATTTTGATAATCAGAATTTGAAGAAACCCAATGAATTATCGCTTCTAAATCATCTAATTCTTTTGTGTAATTGTTATTTCCGAAAGCTTCTAAATCTGGAAAATCTATTGGTTGATTTGGCGTTCCGCCATTATGTGAAAAATTAAATTTAATAAAGAAGACACCTGCTTTCGCAAAAGACTCTGCCATCAAATTCCAAGCGCCCCAATCTTTAAATCCTTTATAACCATGACAAAAAATTACAACTGGTTTTGGTTGATTATTTTCTTCAAAAAAAACATCGGTTACAATTGGTTTTTGATGTTTTCCATCAACAATTATATTCTTAATTATTTTCATTTTTTAGCTATTTAAAAAATATTTTTAATCAACATAAAAACCGCTACAGAACCCGTAATAATGCTTAAAATTAAACTAATATCTTTTGTTATCTTTCCTGTTTTTTTCTGAATAAAACTAGCGTATTTTCCGTATAAAAACAAAATACAATAGGTACCAATTGTAGAGCCAATAACAAAAAGAGCAATTGAAATATTATCAAAATGCATCAAATTAAATAACTCTAAAGTTGCGGTAATTCCACAGAAAAAAGGAATTGAAAACATGTTTAACATCGATAGTAAAAGTCCTGATAAAAACGAATTCCCTTTCCTGTCATTACTCGCTTTTACTTCTTGTTTTTGCTTTTTAGACTGAATGAAAAAGTAAACCGATAATAAGATAAAAATAACCGTTCCTGCTTTTTCTAAACTTTCTAAAAAATTTGGGTTTTCAGAAATGTATTTTGTTAAAATAATTGCAATATAAGCCTGCGCGCTAACAACCAAAGAAACTCCAAGTGAGTATAAATAAGATTCTCTTTTACTCTTCTCTAAACTAATTTTTAACGCCGTCATGTTTAACATGCTTGGTGTAATTGAACCTGTAAACGAAAAAAAGAATCCGAAAATAAAATGCAACAAAATACTCATCATAGTTTATAAAGATAAAACAAAAAACGCATCAAATATTTGATGCGTTTTTTATATCGTTTTGGTTTGGTTTTTAAACCACACCTTGATCTAACATTGCGTCTGCAACTTTT
>CAXICE010000243.1:0-2577 GCA_964022045.1 uncultured Polaribacter sp.
AACATAAATTCTTCAATTAATTTATTAGCATCTTTAGATTCTTTAAAGAAAACTCCAATAGGATTTGCTTCTTTATCTAAATTAAATTTTACTTCTACTCTATCAAAAGAAATTGCACCAGCTTTCATACGCTTTTTACGCATTTTTTTAGCTAATTCATCTAACTTTAAAGTAGCTTCTACAATTTCTGGAGTTACTTGATATGTTTTATCTGTGATAGAAATATCAACCGGCATTGTATATTCTTTTAATTCTGATAAATTACAATTTTCTATGATTGATTGTGCTTCTTCATACGCAAAACGTTGGTCTGAATAGGTAACTGTTCTACCAAACCATTTATTAACAACTTGTGCTTTTTCATTGATTTCAAAAACAGCAGAAAAGGTTAATTTTTCTTCATTTGGACGTAAAGAACAAACTCCGTTACTTAACATTTCTGGTAGCATTGGCACTACTCTATCTACTAAATAAACCGATGTTGCTCTTTCATAAGCTTCATCATCTAAAATGGTTTTTTCTTGTAAATAATGCGAAACATCTGCAATATGAATTCCGATTTCGTAATTACCATTTTCTAATTTTGTAAATGATAATGCATCATCAAAATCTTTTGCATCTTTCGGATCAATTGTAAACGTTAAATCGCCACGCATATCTCTACGTTTTGCAATTTCTTCTTTGGTAATTTCTATCGGTAGATTTTCTGCTTCTTCTTCTACTTCTTTTTCAAACTCATACGGTAATCCATATTCTAATAAAATAGAATGCATTTCTGTGTTATGATCTCCTGGTTTTCCTAAAACGTTGGTAATTTTTCCAAACGGATTTTTAGAATTAGCTGGCCAATCTGTAATACTTGCAACTACTTTATCGCCATCTTCTGCGCCGTTTATTTTATTTTGCGAGATAAAAATATCTGCGTACATTTTGTTATTATCTGGAAGTACAAAACCAAAGTTTTTATTGAGTTGTAAAACACCAACAAATTCGGTTTTTGCGCGTTCTAAAACTTCTACAACATCGGCTTCTAGTTTTTTACTTCCGCGTTTATTATAAGTATAAACCTTAACAGTATCTTGGTGTAAACCTTTATTTAAATTGATTGATGGAATAAAAATATCATCATCAAAATCATCAGAAATAAAATAAGCATTTCCGTTAGAAGTAACATCTAACCTACCAATACTGTATTTTCTATCAACATTAATTGTAAATTTTCCTCTATCGGTTTCTTTAATTTTTTTGGTTGATGTTAATTCTGCTAATTTCTTTAAAACTTGTGTTTTTCCATCAGTATCATTAATACCAATTTTAGCGGCAATTTGTTTGTAATTGTAAGATTTCTCTGAATCTTCGTTTAATATTTTAAATATATTTCTGGTTAAATCTTTTATGATTCTTCCTTTCTTTTTATAAAATTTCTTTTTTTTCTTCGACATCTGTCTTTCTATTATTTTTATTGATAGCAAAGTACATTATTTAAATTGTATTCTTTATTAATTTATAGTTATGAATTCAATTTTTGTATTTTGCTCTTTTATTAATTTTTTACTTTATGAAAACTGATTGGTTTTTAATTATAAATCCAACTTCTGGAAACGGAAAATCTAAAAAAATTTGGAAGCAGATTTCAGATGAATTAAATACACAAAACATACAGTTTTCGTTTGCTTTTACTAAGTATTCTAATCATGAAGAAACCTTAGTAAAAGACGCTATTAAAAATGGATTTACTAAAATAATTTCTGTTGGTGGAGATGGAACTTTACATCATATAGTTAACGGAATAATGTCTCAAAAATTCGTAGAAACAAACACTATACAACTTGCTGTAATACCAATTGGTACTGGAAATGATTGGGTAAAAACTTATAATATTCCTGCAAAGATAGAGAAATCTATTTTAATCATCAAAAAAGGAAAATCTGTTTTACAAGATATTGGTAAACTAGAAACAGAAAATAATACCACAACTTATTTTAATAATGTATCCGGAATCGGTTATGATGGTTATGTGGTTAGTAAATTAAAAAAACTAAAAAGGTTTGGCGGAATTGCTTATTTATTAAGTGGTTTAGCGGGTTTATTATTGTATAAACCTGTTGATTTTATAATAGAAATCAACGAGAAAAAACTACAAGAAAAATGTTTAATGGTAATTTTTGGAATCTGTAAATTTTCTGGTGGCGGAATGCAATTTACAAAAGATATAAATCCGTCTGATGGTTTGTTTGATATTACAATTGCTAAAAATTTAACCTTATTAGATATGATTTTAAACTTACCAAAACTCTACAACGGTAAAATTGTAAATCATAAAAAAGTAACTACTTATAAAACCAATTCTCTAAAAGTTACTCCTGTTTCAAAAACCAAAAAACCTTTTATACAAGCAGATGGAGAGTTAATTAACTCAGGATCAGTAACAGTTTCCATTATAGAAAAAGCGATTCAATTTATAGTTTCTTAAATAAAAGTTAAAGAAATCTTAATTTATTTGTAACACTTTTCAAAATAATACGTCTTTATTATGTAGAGCGTTTATAAAATGAAACAATTTCAAAAAATAGTAGC
>CAXICE010000244.1:0-2574 GCA_964022045.1 uncultured Polaribacter sp.
CATATTTCTTGGATTCAAAATAATTGGGGAAGTGAATTGTATAATGAGTTTAAAAATTGTTTTGAGCAATTCTATTTGTCGCACGAAATTGGTTTTAGAAAACCAAATGCAGCCATTTATCAATTTGTTTTAAATGAAAATAATTTAAATACATCAGAAACTTTCTTTATTGATGACACAAAAGAAAATACTGATGCTGCTGAAAAACTTGGAATTAAAGTTTGGAATTTAATTCCGAAGCAAGAAGATGTCGTAGATTTGCAGACTAAAAAAGAATTGAACACGTGATTTATTTAATTTTAAGCATACTTATTTCTACATCATTATTTGTAATTTTTAAGTATTTTGGGATATATAAGATTGATACTCTAAAAGCGATTGTTGTTAATTATTTAGTGGCATTTACTTTTGGAATTTTACTTTCTGAAATTGAGTTTTCATTTGCAGAGTTGCCAAATCAAAAGTGGTTTACAGGTGCCATATTTTTGGGAATGTTGTTTGTGTCTATCTTTTTTGTAATGGCTTTAACAGCTCAGCGAAACGGAGTTTCTGTGGTTTCTGTAGCTGGAAAAATGTCTGTAGTTATTCCTGTTGTTTTTGGTGTAATTTTGTATGATGAATCATTGTCAATTTTAAAAATAGTTGGAATTGTTTTGGCTGTTTTTGCAGTGTATTTAGCATCTGTAAAAGATGATTTAAAGAAACATGAAAAAGCGGGTTTGTTATTGCCAATTATTCTTTTTTTAGGTTCAGGTACAATTGATACAACCTTAAAGTATGTAGAAATTAATTTTGTTGCTGAAAACGAAGTGTCGCTTTTTTCTGGAAGTTTATTCGGATTTGCAGCCTTTTTTGGATTGATTATTTTAGCGATTAAAACCATAAAAAAACCAGAGCCATTTGGTTTGAAAAATGTAATTGCTGGGGTCGTTTTGGGAATTCCGAATTATTATTCAATTGTTTTTTTAATAAAGGCATTGCAAATAAAAGGCATAGAAAGCTCAACGCTATTTACAATTAATAATGTAGGAATTGTGGCAGCTTCTACAATTGTTGGTTTAATTATTTTTAAAGAATCGTTTAGTTTAAAGAATAAAATAGGAATCGCACTTGCGATAGTAGGAATCGTTTTAGTTGCAATTGCTTAATGAAAGATGCTTATAAAACCATAGAAAAACCGTCAGAAGAAACACTGTTTAAAGATAGAAATAGTAAGTTTTTTGGATATGCTTTTCCGGTTTTAAATGAAGATGATGTAAAAGAATCTTTAGAGATTTTAAAAAAGAAACATCATGCTGCGCGTCATTTTTGTTATGCTTGGCAATTTGGAACAGAAAAAATTCGTTTTAGAGCAAACGACGATGGTGAACCAAATAATTCTGCAGGAATGCCAATTTATGGGCAAATTCAGGCTTTTGAAGTTACTAATATTTTAATTGTTTCCGTACGTTATTTTGGCGGCACAAAATTAGGTGTTGGCGGATTGATAAATGCGTATAAAAACTCTGCGCAATTGGCTTTAGAAGCATCAAAAATTGTAGAGAAAACAATCGATGTGCATTTTCAATTACAGTTTGGTTATGATTTAATGAACAAAGTACAGCGAATCATAAAAGAAAAACAATTGAATATCGTTTCTCAAACTTTAGAATTAGATTGTCAATATATTATTTCTGTCAGAAAAAGTGATGCAGATGTTATTTTTGAAATTTTCACGAATTTATATAAAGTTGAAATAAAAAAACTAGATTAATTTCTTTAAAATATATTCTGGACAACGGATCGGTTTTTTTGACTTTTTATCAATAAATGCCAGCATTGTTTGTCCGGTTGATAAAAGTTCATTTTTTTGATTGAAAATCTCGTACTCAAATTCAATCTTAACAGTCGGAATTTTTTTTAAAGATGTTTTAACGGTAATTTCATCATCAAACTCAGCAGATTTTTTAAAATTACATTGTAAATTAACTACCGGAAGCATTACGTTATTTTCTTCCATATTTTTGTAAGAAATACCGAAAGCCCTTAGCCAGTCTATTCTTCCGATTTCAAAAAATTGTGCATAATTACCATGATAAACAACTCCCATTTGGTCTGTTTCTCCGTAACGTATTCTAAATGAAGTAGATTGTGTAAACAAATGTTTTGTGTTTTTTTATGCTGTTATTCTACGAAAAAAAAAGTTAATAATCAATAGCAAATTCATTTTTTTATACTGAATTTTATTCACACTTTTGTAAAGCTTAAGAGAATGGGTGTAAAACTCCAAAAGAAACAATTTATTTAATACTTAATACCTACCTAATTTAGAATGACTAAAACTGCTGACTCAGTTTGGAATGAGTGCCTTTCTTTTATTAAAGATAACATAAAACCACAAGCATATAAGACTTGGTTTGAGCCAATCAAGCCAATAAAAATGTCAGGTGAAGCTTTAACAATTCAGGTGCCTAGTAAATTCTTTTATGAATGGTTGGAAGAGCATTATATTAAATTATTAAGAGTAGCGTTAGTTAGAGAGTTAGGAAAAGATGCTAAATTGATTTACGATGTACGTATGGAAAATACGTATAG
>CAXICE010000245.1:0-2566 GCA_964022045.1 uncultured Polaribacter sp.
GCATACTTTTTGTATGGATAAGCAAATCGTACTATTTTTTTAAAATAATTCATTATAGATTTAACGCTTTAATAATTCGTTGAATTTTTTCATCTAACTTTTCTTCAGTTTCAACAGCATTTTCAATACTATCTAGTTTAGATTTTACGCTAAAATAGAACTTTATTTTTGGTTCTGTTCCGCTAGGTCTTGCCGCAATCTTAGTTCCGTCTTCTGTGTGATAAATTAAAACATTAGATTTTGGAATGTCCATAACAGTTTCTTCACCAGTAATTAAGTTCTTTTTGATTGAAGATTGATAATCACATAAAAATTCAACTTTAGAGCCATCAATTGTAGTAAACGGATTATTTCGCAAGTCAATCATCATTTGTTTGATTTGTGCTGCGCCGTCCATTCCTTTTTTTACGATTGAAATTAAATGCTCTTTATAAAAGTGATTTTTAGTATATAATTCTAGTAAGTCTTTGTAAAAAGAACTTCCATTTGTTTTTGCTTTTGTTGCAATTTCACAAGCCAGTAAAGTTGATGTCACAGCATCTTTATCTCTAACAAAATCGCCAACCATATAACCAAAACTTTCTTCTCCGCCACCAATAAATTCTTGATTTGGAAAATCTTTAATCATTTTAGCAATCCATTTAAAACCAGTTAAACCAACTTTAGTTTCAACACCATAACTTGACGCAATTTCATTGACTAGGTTGGTAGAAACAATTGTAGAACCTATAAACTGATTTCCGTTTAACTTACCTGTTTCTTTCCATTGATTGATTAAGAAATCAGTCATTAAACTCATGGTTTGATTTCCGTTCATCAACTTCATTTTACCATCTAAATCTCTTACAGCAATTCCTAATCTATCAGAATCTGGATCTGTTCCAATAACAATATCTGCATTGGTTTTATTTGCTAAATCAATAGCCATTTGCAAAGCTTCTGGCTCTTCTGGATTTGGAGATTTTACCGTTGGGAAATCCCCATTTGGTTTTGCTTGTTCTTCTACTACTTGCACATTTGTATAACCTGCACGTTTTAAAACCTCTGGAATTAATGTAATTGATGTTCCGTGTAACGAAGTAAAAACAATTTTTAAATCGGCTCTATTTTTTACATCAAATGTTCCGTTTTTAATAGATGCTTTCCAGAAAGCTTCATCAACTTCAGCACCGATGTAAGTGATTAATTCTTCATTTGCTTTAAAATTGATTTCAGAAAAATCCAATCGATTTACTTCGTCAATAATTCCTGAATCTTGCGGAGGAACAATTTGTCCGCCATCATTCCAATATACTTTGTAACCATTGTATTCTGGCGGATTGTGAGAAGCAGTTAATACAATACCTGCGTCACAATTTAAGTGATTTACAGCAAAAGATAATTCTGGAGTTGGACGTAAATCTTCAAATAAAAATACTTGAATATTATTTGCTGATAACACATCGGCAACCAATTTAGAAAACTCCTTACTGTTGTGTCTGCAATCGTAAGCAATAGCTACTTTTAATTGTTTGTTAGGAAATGATTGTTGTAAATAATTACTCAACCCTTGCGTTGCTTTTCCTAAAGTATATTTGTTAATTCGGTTAGTTCCTGCGCCCATAATTCCGCGCATTCCACCAGTTCCGAATTCCATGTTTTTATAAAATCGATCTGCTAAATCATCAGAATTAGTATCGATTAATTGTTGAATTTCGTTTCTTGTTTCTGAATCAAACGTATCAGAAAGCCAATTTTTTGCTTGTTCTAAAATTTCTTTCATGTAATTTTTATTTCACTAAAAAAACACTAATTATGTGTTTAAAGTTTCTTTTATTGAGTAATGTTTTTCGTTGCTTTTGGTTTTAATTAGAAGCTCGCCTATAAATCCGGCTAAAAATAATTGAGTACCAATAATCATGGCTGTTAAAGCAATGTACAACCAAGGATTGTCTGTAATTAAAATAGCTTTTAATCCAACAGATAATTTATAGATTTTCATTGCACCAATATAACCTGCAGCTAAAAAACCAACTGCAAAAACCATGCTTCCCCAAAGACCAAAAAAGTGCATTGGACGTTTACCGAATTTTGATAAAAAAGAAATGGTAATTAAATCTAAAAATCCGTTTACAAACCTGCTCATGCCAAATTTTGTTTCCCCGTATTTTCTTGCTTGGTGTTGCACCACTTTTTCTCCAATTTTAGTAAAACCTTCGTTTTTTGCTAAAACTGGAATATATCTGTGCATTTCTCCGCTTACTTTAACTGTTTTTACAACAATGTTTTTATAAGCTTTTAATCCGCAGTTAAAATCGTGTAATTTTAAACCAGAAGTTTTTCTCGCTGCTAAATTGAATAATTTTGACGGTAAGTTTTTAGCAATTACGCTATCGTAACGTTTCTTTTTCCATCCAGAAATTAAGTCGTAATTTTCTTTGGTAATTAAATCGAATAATTCTGGAATTTCATCAGGATTGTCTTGTAAATCGGCATCCATTGTAATCACAACATCGCCATTTGCAGCTTCAAAACCAGCGTCTAAAGCTTGACTTTTTCCGTAGTTTTTTTGAAAACGAATTCCTTT
>CAXICE010000246.1:0-2557 GCA_964022045.1 uncultured Polaribacter sp.
TTTTAACATTTTCTGCCGCGGCAACACGTCAAGATACTGATGGTTATCCAAAAGGCGGATTTCAAATGGAAAACGTGTTAACGAGAGAAGAAACCTTACGAGGAATGACAATTTGGGCAGCACATTCTAACTTTGAAGAAAACGAAAAAGGAAGTATTGAAGTCGGTAAGTTTGCAGATTTTGTAATTCTAAACCAAAATATCATGGAAGTTGAAGGAAGCAAAATTCATAAAACAAAAGTGATTTCTACTTATTTGAATGGTGAGAAGGTTTATTAAAAACTTTAGAATGAAAAAACTCATATTTACATTAGTGATTTCACTTTTGCTTTCATCATGTATACTTAAACATACTGATGATTATGATAATCTAGGTGATAATTATTATTTTTTACCTGACGGTAGAATGTCTCATATAGGTTTTAATACTGCAAAGAAAGGGGAAGACAGATCTGGAACTGTATTAATAGAAGGCAAAGTAGTTAATTATGCTTTTAATAATAATTTTATAATTGCTAAATCGATTGATGCTTATACTAAAGAGGTAAATTTTTGGATTATTAATAAAAAGAAATCTTTAAAAAATAATATAGAAAAATATGAAGACTCAATATTACTTTATAATGAAATTTTAAAAAGAAATATAAATCTGGAACTTAATACTAATTGATAAACTTTTTTTCAAAAAAATAAAAGCGGACCTAAAAGTTCGCTGTTTTTTACTTCTTTTCATTTTGTCTTGATACAAAACGAAACAAAAAATCAATTCAATCCTTATGAAATTCTTTCAGACCGTTCTCTTTCGGAATTTCATGCTTAGTTCTTCGAACTGCAGTTCCATTCCTTCTTTCACTATTTCTAGGATTGAAGTCTAAAACGACATCATTTCTTTTTCATTTTAAAAGAAAACATAAAAAAGGCAAACCAGTTGGTTTGCCTTTTTTATTTATTATTGTCTGTTTATTATTTCATTCCTTGTAATAAAACCTCAACAGCTTTTTTCAATTGGTCGTCTTCTCCTCTAGCTTTCCAACCTGGTTTGTTGGTTACTAAATAATCTGGAACTGCTGGTCCGTGTTCCATATTCATTCCAGATTCTTTTACATACCAAGCTCTAAATGGCATTCTAATTGCTCCGTTTTGCAATCTGTGACTTCCTGTAGAAATTACTGCTCCAAATGTTGGTTGCCCAACTAATTTACCTAATTTAAAACTCTTAAAAGCATGTGCAAAAATCTCTGCATTCGAATAACTATTTTCATTTGCCAATGCAACTAAAGGTTTTGTATTTACAGATAAAATTGCTCTTTCATTATACGGATAGTTTTTTGAGTATTTTTTATTATCTCTTTGTAAATTATTAGTTGCTCCTCTCGGAACTGTATATGCATGTTGTTGTGTTGTTAAAACTGTCATTACACGATCGGTTGTCCAACCACCACCATTATATCGCACATCAATTACAATTCCTTTCTTACCATATCCGCTAGCTTTTAATTCGCGTTCAAAACGCTCAAAACTTGGTAAATTCATTCCTTGAATATGAATATAACCTAATTGTCCGTTAGAGAATTTATCTACTAACTTTTTACGAGAATCAATCCATTCTTCATAACGTAATCTGCTTAAAACTCCGCCAGATTGTGTTCTTACAACAACTTCTTTTCCTGATGACAACGTTAATAAAACTTCTTTATTTAATGTGTTTTTCATC
Organism: uncultured Polaribacter sp.; assembly: GCA_964022045.1. Classification (GTDB taxonomy): domain Bacteria; phylum Bacteroidota; class Bacteroidia; order Flavobacteriales; family Flavobacteriaceae; genus Polaribacter. Next base: position 1,714 of record CAXICE010000246.1, read on the forward strand.
AAACTATAAAAATTAGTATCAGAATTAATACGCTTTCCGTTTACCGACGTAATAACATCGCCAACATTTAAAGCAACATTGGTTTTTGTTGCTGCTGAATTCGGTAAAATATATTTAATTTCTACACCATTTCTAATATTTTCAACATCCATTCCTAACAAACCAACTCGATCACTAGAAACTTTCTCTGGATTGCTTCCGCGATAACCCATATGACTTGCATTTAATTGCCCCAACATATTGTTAAACATAAATGTATATTCTTGTTTTGTATTTGCTGACAACACCCAAGGACGATATCTTTTCACTATAGAACTCCAATTGTATCCATGATATTTTGGATCGTAAAATCCTGCTGTAATCGCTCTAACACCTTCTTCAAAAATTTGTTCATTTAACTTTTTAAAATCTGTTGTATAGGTTGCTGAATGCGAAAAAGAAGCTGCTCTGTTTGATTTTAAATTCAATGATTTTAATCTTCCGCGAGAAGCGTAATACAAGGTTCCTTTGTTAAAACTTGTTGCACCAACATTAGTTACACCTTTTACAGGTTTCGGAATTCCGCCAGTTAATTTTACAGTATACAATCCGTTTTGTCTCGTAGCCGGATTTGTTGCAGAAATATAAATGCTCTTACTATCAGCACTAAACATAGCGCCAAATTCGTTTCCTGCCCAACTTGTAATCTGAACTAAACGATCATAGATTCTATTTTGATCAATTTTAACAACAACTTCTTTTTTCTTAGCTTTTTTAGCTTTCGAATCTTTCTTTGGTTGATAATAATCTCCTTCTTTAAAATCGGTTCTAGACTTTTCCCAATCAGATTTTTGCAACCAAACCA
>CAXICE010000247.1:0-2556 GCA_964022045.1 uncultured Polaribacter sp.
TATTATCCGAAGAAAACTCAATTTTAGACAATGGTTGCACGATGTTTTTAATCGACTCTGATAAAAAATAATCGACTGCTTTTGTAAATCGTTCTTGAATTTGAGAACTATTTTCTGGCAAAATATCGTTTTCAGAAATTTGCAACAACTGATTTTTAAATCCGTTGGCAACTTTCATCAACGCAACAATTCCGTTGTCTTTTATCGTTTGCAAATGCTCAATTACATCGCCTTTAATAGAAGTTTTATTTTTGTAATAAATATCTATTAACCGTGTAGTTGGATATAAAAATTGCTGAAAATCAAACAATTCAGAAATTAAATTCAACTGAAATTGTTGTTCAGATTTGTTTAATATTTTTTCATCAGGATGATTTTCTTCTACACGTTCGTTAAAAGAATTTACCGTTTTATCATTAATAATTGCATTGCTGGTAATTGGAGTTTTTAACACCAAACCTTCTAACGAAGTACATCTACTCAACGCCACATAAGTTTGTCCGTGCGCAAAAGAAGCTTCGGCATCAATAATGGCTTTTTCAAAAGTTAAACCTTGACTTTTATGAATGGTAATTGCCCAAGCCAAACGCAACGGAATTTGCGAAAACGAACCTGTTACGTCTTCTTTTATCTCTTTTGTTTCCTCGTTAATTGAGTAATTTATGTTTTCCCAAGTTTCTCTTTCTGCAACAATTTCGTCTATTTCGTTGGCACATTGCACCGTAACATTTTCACGAGAAATATCAGTTATAATTCCTATTTTTCCGTTGAAATATCTTTTTTCTTGTGACGAATCATTTTTAATAAACATCACCTGTGCGCCAACTTTTAATTCTAGCTTTTCTGAATTTGGATACGAGTTTTCATTGAACTTTCCCGAAACATCTGCTTTAAAAAAATAGCTTTTATTTTTAAGTTGATTCAACTCAGATTCGTTGATTAAATTAGCTCGATTATTATGTGTGGTTAATGTAATAAATCCGTCATCTTTTTTGGGAGAAAATGTTGGGTTGTAACGCTCATTTAAAATTTTTGCGGATTGTTCTGATAATGAATCGTTTCTAATTTCATTTAAAATAGTGATGAAATCTTCGTTTTTCTGACGATAAATATGCTTCAATTCTATTGAAACAACATTGGCTTCTTGATATGCTTTTGAGCTGAAAAAATAAACCGTTTCGTAATAATTTCTAAGCAAACTCCATTCGTTAGGTTTTACAACTGGAGATAATTGTTGTAAATCTCCAATCATTAAAACTTGTGCGCCACCAAACACTTTATTTCGATTTTTATAGCGTCGCATTACTTGGTCAATTCCGTCTAGTAAATCGGCTCTAACCATAGAAATTTCATCGATAATTACTAAATCTAACGATTTAATAATATCAATTTTAGTTCTCGAAAACTTACGTTGCGCATTAGAAGTATTTGCAATCTGATTTGGCAAAATTGGACCAAAAGGCATTTGAAAAAACGAATGAATAGTAACACCTTTTGCGTTAATGGCAGCAACACCAGTTGGCGCCACAATTACCATTCTTTTTAAAGATTCGTTTTTAATTTTATGTAAAAAAGTAGTTTTTCCTGTTCCTGCTTTTCCAGTAATAAACAAATTTCTATCTGTTTTATTGATGAATTGTAAAGCAAGTTCTAATTCAGGATTTTTAGGCATTGTAGCTTTTTATTGCAAGATACTCAATCAGAAATTATTTCATAAAAAAACCCAAATAAATTACTTGGGATTTTTGTTTGGGTTTAAGTATTTGATATTAATAGATGTTACATTTTTTCTTTTATTGCTTTTCTCCAAAAGTAAATTCCAAAAACACAAGTTACAATTGCAAACATAATTCCATTTTCACCGAGCCAATATTCTGTACCCTCATTTTTAATGGTTAATTCCGGCATTATTTTTTGAATATATACATTACTAACTGCATGAAAAATTACTGCTGGCCATAAACTTTTAGATTTAAAAGTGTAATACGTCATAATAAAAGACATAGAAATTATTACAATAAAAAAGGTAATAAACTCTAATAACATGTTACTGCTATAATAGACAAGTAATGGCCAATGCCAAGCTGCCCAAACAATTCCACTAAAAATAGAAACACCTGTAAAAGACAAAACTTTTCTTAATTCAAAAATGAAAAAACCTCTCCATCCAATTTCTTCTCCAAGGGTTGTTGCAGCTGCTCTTATAACTCCAATTGTTCCAACTAAAACAAAAGCGATGATTGTTATTGATGTTGGACTTAAAGTTCCAATTCCAAATAACCCAAGTTCTTTTCCCCAATTTGTAATTACTTCTTCATTTGCTAAACCTCCAATCCCAAAAATCCAAATTAGGATGTAGGTAATTATAGCATATAAAGCAGGAATGAAATATGACAATTTAATATATCTCCAATTTCCCCAATTCCAGTTTAGAGAAGAAATAGAACGCCCTTTTATTTTTAAGGTGATAAACGCAGCTATTGCAGGACACCACATTATTGCGCCAACATATATTCTTGACGGGTATAAATTAACGATTGCGTAATGTAATGGCGA
>CAXICE010000248.1:0-2528 GCA_964022045.1 uncultured Polaribacter sp.
AATATCTATTGGATTAGAAATATCTACTTCTATTTTTCTTGAATTATATTCTATTGTTGCTTTCATTTATGCTGAATTTATTTCAGTTTTTCATTATTGAAATACGTTAGTTTCAAATATATGTTTTTAGCTGAAATTATTAAAACTTTTGATTCTTTTTAAAAAGACTATTCTATAAATTTCGTTTAATTCAGGATAAATAAATCTGATGCAATTCCGTCTGCTAAAAACTTTCCTTTTTTGGTAGTTTTTAAAATCTTATTGTCATTATGAGAAGGAATCGACGAAGTAATCTCATCCTCAAAAAAAGATTGCTTCGTTTCACTCGCAATGACGAGTAATCCTTCTACAATAAATTTTTCTGCAGATTTTTCTAATTGATTTTTAAAATCAAGTCCAAATTCTGTTTCAATTTTCGCTAAAGAAACGCCCCAAATTGTTCGTAAACCTGTCATTATATATTCGTTAAAACAATCTTCTTTTGATAATTTTTCAACTTCGTTTGGCAACGTATTTTCTAAAATCGATTTGATGTATTTTGTATTGTTGGCAACATTCCAACTTCTGTGTGTTTTATTAAACGAATGTGCTGACGGACCAATGCCAATATATTTTTTTTGATGCCAATAACTTGTATTGTGTTTCGAAAAAAAGTTTGGTTTTCCGAAGTTCGAAATTTCATAATGCACAAAACCTTGTTTAGCAGTTTCATCAACCAAAATATCAAAATGTTGTTTTGCCAATTCTTCATTTAATGATGGATATTTTCCGTTTTTAATAAACGAATCTAACGCTGTATTTGGCTCAACAGTTAATGCGTAACTAGAAATATGATTGATTCCAAAATCAAAAACGGTTTGTAAATTTTGTTGCCACTTTTCTGCTGACATATTTGGAATTCCGTAAATTAAATCGACCGTTATATTATCAAAGTGTTGAGTTGCCAAAGACAAACATCTCTTTGCTTCTTCTGCATTGTGCGCACGATTCATCAATTGTAAATCATCTTCAAAAAAAGATTGAATTCCGATGCTTAAACGATTAATTGAACTTTTAGATAGTTCTATGATTACTTTATCTGATAAATCATCCGGATTTGCCTCTAAAGTAATCTCTGGATTTTCGATTACATTATAATTGGCTTCTATCGCTTTTAAAATCGATTCAATTTCAATAACCGATAATAAACTTGGTGTTCCTCCTCCAAAATAAATGGTTTCAATAGTTTCATTGCGCAATTCATCTTTTCTGATTTCGATTTCTTTTATCAAACAAGAAATAAGTTCATCTTTCTTTTTTAATGAAGTAGAAAAATGAAAATCGCAATAAAAACATGCTTGTTTACAAAACGGAATGTGAAGGTAAATTCCTGCCATAAATTAGTGTTCAGTTTTACAGTTTCAGTTAGCAGCTACTTCGCTCCAAATTTACTAGGGTTATTAATCATATAATTAATTAGTTTTCCTACTTCTAAATTTTCTTCAGAGAGGTTTTTAAATATTAAATCATCTATATAATTACATTTTAACGCGAACATCAACCAAGTTAAAGTTTCAGAATTTTCTGCATCAGAATCACTTAATTTACTTACAAAATGTTTTGGATATTGTCTTTTTCTATAAGCCTCAGAGATATTTGCAGACACACTTCTTGATGATCTTCTAATTTGATCTGTAAGTGAATATTTTTCTTCCTTTGGAAAAGTTTTAGAAATTTCATAAATCTTCATAACCAAAGAAAATGATTTTTTAAATGCTAATAAATCTGTAAAGCTCATAAGTTTTATTTTTCACTAAATTCTGTAACTGAAAACAGCAACTGCTACTGAAAACTGTAACTACCTATTTTTTCACTCGTTTCTCATTCTGTTTAACAAAAGAAGCCCAACCAGTATAACTTTTCCCTCCAACAACTTTTCCTGAATTATAAAAATGACAAACTGCAGCTGCCAACCCATCTGTAGCATCTAAGTTTTTTGGCAAGGATTTTAAATTCAGTAAAGACTTTAGCATCAACGCTACTTGTTCTTTACTTGCATTTCCGTTTCCAGTAATTGCCATTTTAATTTTCTTTGGCAAATATTCAGTAATCGGAATTTCACGTGATAAACCTGCTGCCATAGCAACACCTTGAGCTCTACCAAGCTTTAACATAGACTGTACATTTTTACCGAAAAACGGCGCTTCAATAGCAATTTCATCTGGATTATACGTATCAATTAACTCAATGGTACGCTCAAAAATCAATTTTAATTTTAAATAATGATCATCATATTTTTTTAGAACTAATTCGTTCATTTGAATGAATTCCATTTTTTTTCCAACAACTTTTATCAACCCAAAACCCATAATTGTAGTTCCTGGATCAATCCCTAATATGATTTTTTCTGTACTCACAATCTCAGATTGATTTTATTTTTTTGCCCGCTACAAACAACTATTATTTCTTACTTTGCAGTTCTATGAATTATTCAAATTCTTACAAATCTAAGCAATTCTTTGCGCTAGTAGTAAAACTTTTTATTGTTA
>CAXICE010000249.1:0-2522 GCA_964022045.1 uncultured Polaribacter sp.
ACAACACACTAAATAACTGATATTAAAATGAGTGACGCTCTAAAACACGAATGTGGAATTGCAATGGTTCGTTTATTAAAACCATTACAATATTATAAAGACAAATACGGAACCGCGTTTTACGGAATTAACAAAATGTATTTATTGATGGAAAAACAACACAATCGCGGTCAAGATGGTGCTGGTTTTGCTAGCGTAAAGTTTAACGTAAATCCAGGAACAAGATATATTAGTAGAGTTCGTTCTAATAAATCGCAACCAATTCAAGATATTTTTGGTCAAATCAATGATAGATTGAATGGTGTTTTAGAAGAAAACCCAACTAAAAAAGATGATGTTGCTTGGCAAGAAGAAAACATGCCATATGTTGGAAATTTATTTTTAGGACATGTTCGTTATGGAACTTTTGGTAAAAATAGTATTGAAAGTGTGCATCCTTTTTTACGTCAATCTAATTGGAAACATCAAAACTTAATTGTTGCAGGTAATTTTAACATGACAAATTCTAAACAATTATTAGAAGAATTGGTAGAATTAGGTCAGCATCCAAAAGAGTTTACAGATACAGTAACTGTTATGGAAAAGATTGGTCATTTTTTAGAAGATGAAGTTGCAGGATTGTATAACAAAGCAAAAGAAGCCGGTTTTAACAAAAAAGACGCTTCGCCATTTATTGAAGAGCATTTAGATTTACAAAATGTATTACAACGTTCTGCGAAAAACTGGGATGGCGGTTACGCAATGGCTGGTTTAGTTGGTCATGGAGATGCTTTTGTATTGAGAGATCCTTCAGGAATTAGACCTACTTTTTATTATCAAGATGATGAAGTTGTTGTGGTTGCATCAGAAAGACCTGTAATACAAACAGTTTTTAATGTTGATATTGATAAAGTGCAAGAATTAGAAAGAGGAAGCGCTTTAATTATCAAGAAAAACGGAAGTATAAATGTAAAGCCAGTTTTAGATCAAAAAGAAAAAAAATCATGTTCTTTTGAGCGTATTTATTTCTCAAGAGGAAGTGATGCTTCAATTTATGAAGAACGTAAAAACTTAGGAAAACTAGTATTTCCAGAGATTTTAAAATCGATTGATAACGATATTACAAATTCGGTTTTTTCTTACATTCCTAATACAGCAGAAACGTCTTTTTATGGAATGACAGAAGCTGCAGAAGATGTTTTAAATCAGCAAAAAACAGCACAAATTTTAGCAGGAGGCACAAAACTATCAGCAAAAAGAGTAACAGAGATTTTATCAGAAAGACCACGTTTTGAAAAAATTGCCATAAAGGATGCAAAATTAAGAACGTTTATTGCTGATGATAATTCTAGAGACGATTTAGTTGCGCACGTTTACGACGTAACATACGGCGTTGTAAAATCTACCGATAACTTAGTAATTATAGATGATAGTATTGTTAGAGGAACAACGTTAAAGAAAAGTATTATTAAGATTTTAGACAGATTACAACCTAAGAAAATTGTTGTAGTTTCTTCTGCTCCGCAAATTCGTTATCCAGATTGTTACGGAATTGACATGGCAAAAATCGAAGATTTTATTGCCTTTAGAGCTGCTTTGGCATTGTTAAAAGAAACAAATCAATATCATATTGTTGATGAAGTTTATCAAAAATCAAAAGCTCAAAAAGACAAACCAGATAGCGAAATTGTAAATTATGTGAAAGAAATTTATGCCCCTTTTACTAGAGAAGAAATCTCTGCTAAAACTGCAGAAATGCTAAAAACGGATGATATTAATGCAGAAGTTGAAGTGATTTATCAATCGGTAGAAAACTTACACATTGCTTGTCCTGACAATTTGGGAGATTGGTATTTTACTGGAGATTACCCTACTGACGGTGGTCATCGAGTTGTAAATCAAGCTTTTATTAATTTCTATGAAGGAAATAACGAAAGAGCTTACTAGATAAATAAACTTATATAAAATAAAAAAGCATCCAAAATTGGATGCTTTTTTATTTATAATTTATACAGAAATACTAATAAAAACTTTGTCTTTTATTTAGCAACTGCATATCTTTTTGCAACTTCGTTCCAGTTAATTACATTAAAAAACGCATTGATATAATCTGGTCTTCTGTTTTGATAATTTAAGTAATATGCATGTTCCCAAACATCTAATCCTAAAATTGGAGTTGCTTCACAAGTAACACCAGGCATTAATGGATTGTCTTGATTTGGTGTTGAACAAACCTCTACTTTTCCGCCTTTGTGCACACATAACCAAGCCCATCCAGAACCAAATTGTGTTGCTGCAGCTTTAGCAAAAGCATCTTTAAAAGCATCTACAGAACCAAATTCTGCTTCAATCGCAGCTTTTAAATCTCCCGATAATTCTCCTTTATCAGAAGGATTCATCACAGACCAAAACAAAGAGTGATTGTAAAATCCACCACCATTATTTCTAACAGCACCGTTGCTCATATCTAAATTTCCTAGAATATCTTCAATAGATTTTCCTTCTAAATCTGTTCCGGCAATTGCACCGTTTAATTTTGTTGT
>CAXICE010000250.1:0-2510 GCA_964022045.1 uncultured Polaribacter sp.
GTGTGTACAGAACTCCATCCTTCTTCTGCCAAAGGCAAAACAGTTGGACTTCTCATTCCTGGCAATAGATTTAAAATGCTTTCTAATTTATCATTTGGTGCGTTTAGCAACACATATTTAGATTCTCTTCCTTTTAAAACTGCCTGAATTCTAAATTGTAATTTATTTAAAATTGCTTTTCTTTCTTCAGAAATTAAAGGAGAAACTGCCAACACAGCTTCTGATTTTAACAACACTTCAATCTCTTTTAAGCCATTTTTAAATAAGGTTGAACCACTTGAAACGATATCACAAATTCCGTCTGCTAAACCAATATTTGGAGCAATTTCTACAGAACCATTAATAATGTGTAATTGCGCATCAATTTGATTTTTAGTCAAATACTTTTTAACCGTTTCTGGATACGAAGTTGCAATTCTTTTTCCATTTAAATCTTTTAATGAGTTGGCATTAGAATCTTTTGGAACCGCAATAGAAACCTTGCATTTAGAGAAACCTAAACGTTCTACAAATTCTAAATCGTTTCCTTTTTCTATCAAAACATTTTCGCCAATAATGGCAATATCTACAACGCCATCTCGTAAATACTGGGGAATATCTCCGTTACGTAAATAGAAAACTTCTAGTGGAAAATTACTCGCATCTGCTTTTAATTGATCTTTTCCATTGTCGATTGAAATTCCACAATTTTTTAATAATTGTAAAGAATCTTGGTTTAATCTTCCTGATTTTTGAATGGCAATTCTTAATTTTTTCATTTTTGTTGTTTAATGCTTGAGCAATCTTTAATGAGTTTAAACAAAAAACCCGTTTGATTGTCTCAAACGGGTTTTAAAATATGTTGATTTTATTCAATACACTTTTACTTCGCTCGAGCCGAATTGTAAAAATGATGATGATGTGATTGAATAAATGTCATGTCTTTGTTTTGTGAGTGCAAATATTTGTAAAATCTTTTGAATACACCAAACTTTTTTGAAAAACTTTTTGTTAATTTTTTTAATGATTTCAAAAACTGTTAAAACTAAAACTTTATAGGTGTTTTTACAAGTTGATTTTTTACATAAAAACGACAACTTTGCTAACTATAATTATAAAACATTAAGACGTTGAAAAATCTAATGACGCTCTAGCCAATTACCAAGAAACATAATTATTTAAATAAATATGATAAAATATTTTTTTGTTTCTAAGCGTTTGATTAGTTTTGTGGCGTAAAAATAATTAATGGCAAGAAAAAAGAAATATATAGAGGAAGAAGTTATTGAAAAAGCAATGGAATTGTTTTGGAGAAATGGATATGAAACTACTTCTGTTCGAATGTTAGAAAAAGAAATGGGAATTAATCAATTCTCAATCTATTCTAGTTTTGGAAATAAAAAAGGTGTCTTTATAGAAAGCTTAGCATGCTACAGAGGAAAAGCAAAGCATGAAATAATTAATAAATTACAAAAATCCACTGACGGAATTAATGCTATTAAGCAATATTTCTATGATTTTATAAAGTTCTCCAAAGAAAACAGGCTCAATAAGGGATGCTTAATTACTAATACTGTAAATGAATTAGGTGAAAAAGCTGATCAAGAAATAATGTCTGAAATTGTAAATTTTGCCACTAATGTTAGAGGTTTATTTATAGAAAAATTAGAATTAAACAATAAAAAAAATACTGAGACAATTAGAAAACAAGCAAACTACTTAATGGTATCATTACAAGGGCTATCTGTTGCTTCAAAAATGTTTGACCAAGAGCAGTTAGATGATTTTATAGAAAATACATTTGAAAGTTTATAACTTTTTTTTAAACCTAAACTAAGCAAGTGCTTAGTATTAATTAAAATGAATAATAATTATGAATACTACAAAAACAATGAATTTAGAACCAAAGACTATTGAAAATGCTGAAGCAATTTCAAGTCAAATTTTAGTAAAAACAAAACAGAAATTAGGATTAATTCCTAATATGTATACAGGTATGGCTAATAATACTGCTCTACTTGACGGTTATGTATCTGCATACAACTCTTTCCGTACTAATTCTGGATTTAGTCCTCAAGAACAAGAAGTAATATTTTTATCTATAGCATTTGAAAATGGATGTGAATATTGTATGGCTGCACACAGTTTTGTTGGTGACAATGTGACTAAAGTACCTATTGAGATTACTAATGCGATAAGAGATAATACAGAGATACCTAACAAAAAATTCAAAGCATTAAGCCTATTTTCTAAAGCTGTAACCTTAAAAAGAGGGCTTCCTACAGAAACAGATATCAATGATTTTATAAATGCTGGATATAATGAGAAACATATATTAGGTGTAATAGCTGGTGTAGGAATTAAAACTATGAGTAATTATTTCAACCACATTTTTAAAACACCTGTTGATGATGCTTTTAAAAGTAGAATTTGGAAAAAGAAATAAAAGGTTATAACAGCTTATATCTAAAATAGTTATCTGAGCACAATCCGAAAGGTTTGTGCTTTTTTATTTTACGTTTAAAAAACTT
>CAXICE010000251.1:0-2508 GCA_964022045.1 uncultured Polaribacter sp.
ATTTTGATTTTCAGCTTTTAAAGAAAATGTTACGATATAGTTTACCAATAATGATTGGTAGTTTGGCGTTTGTTACTAACGAAAATTTAGACAAGCTTTTATTAGGTGATTTAATTGGCGAAAAAGAAATGGGAGTTTACGCTGCTTGTTATAAATTAGGTGTTTTTATGACCTTGTATATTATGGCGTTTAGATTGGGTGCAGAACCTTTTTTCTTTAATCAAGCTGATAAAAAAAATGCCAAAGAAACCTACGCTAAGATTTTAACTTGGTTTACTATTTTAGGAGCATTATTCATGTTAATTGTGGTACTTTTTATTGATGTTTTTGCTCATATTTTATTAGGAAAACCAGAATATTTTGAAGCTTTACAAATTGTACCAATTATATTATTAGCAAATTTATTTCTTGGGGTTTATAACAATTTATCTATTTGGTACAAACTAACTGACAACACTAAATACGGAATGTATTTTTCTGTTTTAGGCGCAATAATTACCATAATATTTAACCTTATAATGATTCCGAAAATAGGATTTATGGCATCTGCTTGGGCAACTTTATTAACCTATGGTTTTATGATGTTAATTTCATATTTCGTTGGAAAAAAACATTATCCAATTCCGTATCAATTACAAAAAGTAATTTCATATATTTTAATTTCTGTAGCAATTTCTGCACTGTCATTTTTATATTTTAGAGAAAATTATTGGTTTTCTATTTCAGCTATTTTTGGTTTCTTTGTTTGGATTTATTTCAACGAAAAAACCACGATTAAACAACTTTTAAAACGCTAATTTTTATGAATGTTCAAATCATTAACAAATCAAAACATCAAACACCAAATTACGAAACAGAAGGTTCTGCAGGAATGGATTTGCGTGCAAATATTGAAGAAGCAATAACCTTAAAACCTTTAGAAAGAACCATTGTTAAAACAGGTTTATTTATTGCACTGCCAGTTGGTTTTGAAGCACAAGTTAGACCAAGAAGTGGTTTGGCTGCTAAAAAAGGAATTACTGTTTTAAATTCACCCGGAACTGTGGATGCAGATTATCGTGGCGAAATTGGTGTGATTTTAGTGAATTTATCAAATGATGATTTTGTAATAAATGACGGCGAACGTATTGCGCAATTAATCATTGCAAAACACGAACGCGTAAACTGGCAAGAAGTTACTGTTTTAAACGAAACAGAACGCGGCGCTGGTGGTTTTGGAAGTACAGGAGTTTAATAAAAATATATAAGTTATGATTTTAGGAGTTTGCGAATGGTTAAGTACAAAAACTAATTTTACCACAAAAAATTTTAGAATACTCTTTGTATTATTGGTTTTACTTGGTGGCTTTGGTCTTGGAGCTTACTTAATTTTATGGTTAGTTAAAGTAATTTCTAAAGAATAGTTTTATAATTCTTTAAAAACCTGACTCATTTTTCTTACCTCATCATACATTTTATCAAAAGGTAAAAAAGTATGTGAATGATATTGAAACCCTAAGTTTTTGTAGAATTCAAAAGCTTGTGGTTGTTCATTCATAGTGTCTAGCCAAACTATTTCGTAGTTCTTTTTTTTAGCTTTTTCTAAAAACCAAGAAAGTAGTTTTTTTCCGATTCCGTTTCCTTGTGTCTTTTGATGTAAATACACTCGGTGTAATTTTACTTGTTTCTCATTAGATAAACCTTCTAGTTTTTCATCCCAAATAATTCTGAAATTACCAATAATTTTATTATTAAAAAGCACAAAATAATAGTCACTTTTTTCTTCTGATAATTCTTTTAAAATATGCTCTTTAGAATATTGAGAATTTACATACCAATTTCCATCATCTTTCCAAAAATGAGAGTATGCAGACGGATAAATTTCTTTCATTAAAGAAAACAACAACTCACAATCTGTTGTTTTTATTGGTTGTAAAGATAAATGTGATGAAATTGGTATCATTTTATATTAAAAATAAAAAAGCTATTTCGAATATTGAAATAGCTTTTTAAATTAAGTAGAACTTTTAAAAATACTTAATCTTGATTATTTATAGCTTCTTTAATTTTTGTTTCTAATTCTTCTGCTAACTCAGGGTTGTCTTTAATTAAGTTTTTAACAGCATCTCTTCCTTGTCCAAGTTTTGTTTCTCCGTAGCTAAACCAAGATCCACTCTTTTTAACAATTCCTAATTCAACACCAATATCTAAAACTTCTCCAACTTTAGAAATTCCTTCACCGTACATAATATCAAATTCTGCAATTTGAAAAGGTGGTGCAACTTTATTTTTAACCACTTTTACCTTTGTGCTGTTTCCAATAACACGATCGCCGTCTTTAATTTGTGTTCTTCTACGAATATCTAAACGAACAGAAGCATAAAATTTTAATGCATTTCCACCAGTTGTTGTTTCTGGATTCCCAAACATTACACCAATTTTTTCTCTTAATTGGTTGATAAAAATTACAGTACATTTTGTTTTACTAATTGTACCTGTTAATTTACGTAAAGCTTGAGACATTAAACG
>CAXICE010000252.1:0-2500 GCA_964022045.1 uncultured Polaribacter sp.
CAACCATACTAGAACCTTTTACTTTTAAATCTTTGATTAAAACTACAGAATCTCCTGCTTGCAAAATAGCTCCATTTGCATCTCTATGAATTATTTTTTCGCTTTCATCTAAATGATCTCCTGATTCTTTTGCATAACGTAAATCATCATCTTCTAAATACATCATATCTAACAAATCTTGCGGCCAACCTTCTTTGCGTAAACGCGATAACATTCGCCAAGCAATTACTTTTACAGCCCTAAATTCGCTCCACATAGAATCGTTTAAACAACGCCAATGATTGGCATCTGTTACTTCAGGATTATCAATTTGATTTACACAAGTTTCGCACGCTAATAAACTTCCATCAACACCACCAGTTGATGTTGGTTTTACTTCGTAAATTGATAAATTATTTGTTGAAGCACATAACTCGCACTGATTTCCACTTCTGTTTTCTAAATCTTGTTGTAAACTCATTTTATGTTTTTTTGCATTGCAATAATACGAAGAATTATCTTCCAGTTAACGACTTCGGAATTCTTCCATTCTTAATAGATTCTGAACGCAACCTTCTACCAACAATACGTTCATTCATTTGCCCTACTTCTAAAACTTTATCGATATCTAGATTTGTCTCAATTCCCATTTCATCTAACATTACTACTAAATCTTCCGTAGAAACTAACCCAACTAAATTAGGGTCTTTATAATAATAAGAACCTGTTCCTGCAACTGGAACTCCATCAACAAAATTTGCTGGCTGACCTCCAATTCCACCCATAGTTGCTTCAAAATTTGTCATTCCAGCTTGTAAAGCCGCCAAAACATTTGCCAATCCCCAACCTCTTGTGGTATGAAAATGCACAATCTGTTTGTGTGTCATTCCCACTTTTTCTTGCAACATCGAATAATATTCAAAAACTCTATTCGGTGAAGCTGATCCATCATGATCTGCATGTTCTACATCATCTGCACCAATATCAAACCATCGTTGTGTAAAATCTATTGCTTTATTTAAATCTGTTGGACCTTCAATTGGACAACCCCAAATTGTACTCACAGTTCCGTTCACTTTTATACCAGCTGCATGTGCTTTTTTAATTTGCTCCTCAGCCATTTTCCAATATTGATCTAAAGTCAAACCAGAATTTTTAATGTGATGAGATTCACTTGTAGAAACCATCAACAAAATTCTATCAGGGCCAAATCCATTCAGTTTTGCTTCAATGGCTCTTTCCACAGATCTTTCTCGAATTGTAATTGCAGTTAAACTGGCATCATCAATTAAATGAGCAACTTTTTTTGAAGTTCTAATTTTCTTGAATAATTCATCAGCATCAGAAAACTGTGGCATTCCTTTTGGGTTACCGAAATTAGTTACTTCTAAATGCTTAAAACCAGCCAATAACAAATTTTCTAACATCCAGAGTTTTGCATCAGTTGGAATAAATTTTTCTTCGTGTTGATAACCATCTCTAACGGTAATATCTCCTATTGTTACTTTTTTAGGATACTTCATTGTTTACAATTTAAGCCGACTAATATATAAAACACATTTAGATAAGCCTCTTTTAAATACATAAAATTTAGTTTAAAAACTTCTTATTTAAATCATTATACATTCTTTTATTATAGTAATAAAAAAATGTCAAAACCACACCACAAACTAATTCACAATGAACAGGTTATAAACACTTAACTAATCAACATTTAAAAGAATTACTTAATTTCTAAAGAAGTAAATTGAAAAGAGTCTCCGTTAAACAATCCTTTATCAGACAGTTTTAAAGACGGAATTACCAACAACGCCATAAAGGATAAACTCATGTAAGGCGCTCGTAATTTACTTCCCATTTGTTTTGCCATTGTATCTAATTCTGCGTACGATTTTCCAATTTCTTCAGCTGATAAATCAGACATAATTCCCGCAACAGGTAACGAAACAATTTTTTCTTCAGATTGATTTACAGCACAAATTCCGCCTTTATTTTTAATGATTAGATTCACCGCTTTGCAAATAGCTTCATCAGAAACGCCAACTGCAATAATGTTATGAGAATCGTGCCCAACAGAACTTGCAATGGCACCTTCTTTGATTCCGAAGTTTTTGATAAAAGCAATTGCTGGTTCATCATTTTTATAACGATTTACCACCGTCATTTTTAAAACGTCGTTTGTTGTATTTGAAACTAAATTCCCATTTTCAATTAACGAGTCTGATTCAATCTGATTGGTAACCAATTCGCCATCTAACGCTTCAATAACACGAATCTTTTTTGCATTTGACTCAAATCTAAAATCAGAAACTAATTTATAATCTGTATTAAAGTTATTCAACACTTCAAAATCTACAGACTTTACAAATGATTTTCCGTTTTCAGCAACCAATTCTCCATTTATATAGGTTTCTAAAACCTTAAATTTCTTTAAATCTTCAACAACAATAAAATCAGCAAAATCATCTTTTTGTAATAAACCAACATCCAAATTATAATGTTTTACAGGATTTACACAAGC
>CAXICE010000253.1:0-2495 GCA_964022045.1 uncultured Polaribacter sp.
ACAGCAATATTTTCTACAGTCGGATTTAAATTCTTGAACTCTGCAACCTCAACATTTAAATTTTTATGATCAAAAGCTTCTTCAATCTCGGTTTTAATCAACTCGCGTAAAACAGATAAATCCATCACAAAACCTGTAACTGGGTCAATTTCACCAGTAACAGAAACCGTTAAATCGTAATTATGTCCGTGATAATTTGGATTGCTGCATTTACCAAAAACTTCGGCGTTTTTTTCGTCGCTCCATGCTGGATTAAACAATCTGTGTGCTGCATTAAAATGCGCTTTTCTATGTGCTGTAATTCTAGGCATTTCTTAATTTTGAGTACGATTCTTTAAAAATAATTTTAAACCATTCTGTATAAATATCAGGATTATTTTCCATATCAGTTTTAACATCTTCTAAAGTCATCCATTTAAAAGCTTCAACTTCTTCTTTATTTATCTTCGGATTTTCGTTGAATTTACCAACCATTACATGATCTAACTCGTGTTCTGTTAATCCGTTATCAAACGGCGCTTTGTAAATAAAAGAGAACACTTCTTCTAAGTCACAAGTAAAACCCATTTCTTCTTGCAAACGTCTTTTACCTGCTTCTAAATTTGTTTCTCCGTTTCGTTGATGCGAACAGCAAGTGTTGGTCCACAATAATGGCGAATGATATTTATCTGCAGCTCTTTGTTGTAGTAACAATTCCCCTTTATCATTAAACGTAAAAACTGAAAAAGCTCTGTGCAACAATGCTTTTTCATGCGCTTCCATTTTGGGCATTAATCCAATTTGATTATCGTTTTTATCAACTAAAATTACTTGCTCTTCTACCATAAAACAAATGTAGCAAAATCAATTATCTTTGCAACTCTTAAATCAGTCATTTAAAAATGAAAATATTAAAATCATTTATTGTTTTACTCCTATTAATTGCAATTGTAAGTTGTGATGCTAAGAAAGAAAAACAACCAATACCTACACAAATAAAAGCCAAAGAAAAGCTGATTAAAAAAGTAAAAAAATCTTGGGATAGTTTAAATAAAAACAATGTAGAAGCTTTTTTTACCGAATACGAAAAGAAAAATAAAGAAACCAAAGTAATTATTAAAACCGATTATGGAGATATTAAATTACGATTGTATAATGATACACCAATTCACAGAGCCAATTTTATTTTCTTAACTAAAATTAAGTATTTTGATAAAACTGTTTTTTACAGAGTTGCTAAAAACTTTGTAATTCAAGGTGGAAATTCTGATGGTTACGACGCCATGAAAAGTCGCTACAAATACGGTAATTACTTAATGCAACCAGAATTTAAATCGAATAGAAAACATAAATACGGAGCTTTAGCAGCTGCAAGAGAATGGGAGAATAACCCTGACAAACTTTCAAGTCCGTTTGAATTTTACATTGTTCAAAGTAGAAAAGGAGCACATCATTTAAACAATGAACATACTGTTTTTGGAGAAGTAATATCTGGTTGGAAAACCATGGATAAAATTGCACAATTAAAAACAGATGTTAAAGAATGGCCACTTGTTGATGTAAATATGAAAGTTGAAATTTTAGATTGATAATTCTTTACATAACAGTATATTTGCACCTCAAAATTTGTAGATGAGTTTTTTAAAAGAAATAGAACGTAGAAGAACATTTGGTATCATTTCGCATCCCGATGCTGGTAAAACAACTTTAACAGAAAAGTTATTATTATTTGGTGGTGCAATTAAAGAAGCGGGTGCTGTAAAAAACAATAAAATCAAAAAAGGCGCAACGTCAGATTTTATGGAAATTGAGCGTCAACGTGGAATTTCGGTGGCTACTTCTGTCTTAGCTTTTATCTATAAAGACAAAAAAATAAACATTTTAGACACGCCTGGTCACAAAGATTTTGCTGAAGATACTTTTAGAACTTTAACCGCTGTAGATAGCGTTATTGTTGTAATTGATGTTGCAAAAGGAGTAGAACCACAAACCGAGAAATTGGTAGAAGTTTGTAGAATGCGTAACATACCTATGTTGGTTTTCATCAACAAGTTGGATAGAGAAGGAAAAGATGCTTTTGATTTATTAGATGAAGTTGAACAAAAGTTAGGATTGCGAGTAACTCCAATGAGTTTTCCAATCGGAATGGGTTATGACTTTAAAGGAATCTATAATATTTGGGAGAAAAAAATAAATCTTTTTTCTGGTGATAATAAAACAACTATTTCAGAAGGAATTGAATTTGATGATTTATCAAATCCTGAATTAGATAAAATTGTTGGTGAAACTGCCGCAGAAACTTTACAAGAAGAAATAGAATTAATTAGTGAGGTTTATCCAGAATTTAATAAAGATGAATACTTGAGCGGTTCGCTCCAACCCGTATTTTTTGGATCGGCTTTAAACAATTTTGGAGTAAAAGAATTGTTAGATGCATTTATTGAAATCGCTCCTACTCCACAACCAAAAAAAGCCGAAGAGCGCTTGGTAGATTCTAAAGAAGAAAAATTAACTGG
>CAXICE010000254.1:0-2446 GCA_964022045.1 uncultured Polaribacter sp.
TCTATCAGCAATATTTTTAATTTGATCTTGTGTAATCATAGATAAAGCAAAAATAAGTTAAAAATTGTGATTTAATATTTTAATCAATCTTATTTCTCATCAATATTTTATAGTTTTATGGAAAATCTTTTAATCATGAAAAAACTAACCATTTTATTACTTTTTGTATTTGTACAGCAAACGTGTTTTTCACAGTTTTTCAAAGACAAAAAAAACATTACAAAGTACGAAGGCTATTTTAATTTCTATTATGATAGCAGTAAAGACAAAATATTTTTAGAAATCTCAAAATTAGAAAGTGAGTTCTTATACGTTAATGCACTTTCTGAAGGTGTTGGTTCAAATGATATTGGATTAGATAGAGGAAAACTTGGTGGTGGAGCAGTTGTGTTTTTTAGAAAGGCTGGAAACAAGATTTTATTAATGCAACCGAATCAGAAATTTAGAGCATTAACTGATAATGTTGAAGAGAAAAAATCAATTAAAGAAGCGTTTGCAAAATCAGTGTTACACGGTTTTGTCATTAAAGAAGAAAAAAATGGCAAATATTTAGTTGATGCAACTTCGTTTTTTATGCAAGACACTTTTGGTGTAGCTAATACATTAGCAAGAAGTGGTGAAGGAGCTTATCGTGTTGATAGTTCAAGAAGTGCTTTTAATTTAGAAAGAACAAAAGCATTTCAAAAAAATGTAGAATTTGATGTGTTGTTAACGTTTAAAGGAAGTCCGAGAGGAAGAAATTTATGGTCAGTTACTCCAAGTGCTAATGCGGTAACGGTTTACCAACATCATTCTTTTGTAGAATTACCAGATAATAACTACAAACCAAGAGTGTACGATCCGCGTTCTGGTTCATTCCAAATGTCTTATATGGATTATTCTACGCCAGTAAATCAATCCATTACAAAGCGCTTTATTTATAGACACAGATTAGAAAAGAAAAACCCAAATGCAGCAATGAGCGAAGCAGTTGAGCCAATTATTTATTATTTAGATCCAGGAACTCCAGAGCCAGTAAGATCTGCTTTGTTAGATGGCGCAAGATGGTGGAATCAAGCTTTTGAAGCTGCTGGATATATAAATGCTTTTCAAGTGAAAATGTTGCCAAAAGATGCAGATCCGTTAGATTTAAGATACAATGTAATTCAATGGGTGCATCGTTCTACAAGAGGTTGGAGTTATGGAGGAAACATTTCTGATCCAAGAACTGGAGAAATTATAAAAGGGCATGTTAGTTTAGGTTCGTTAAGAATTCGACAAGATTTTTTAATCGCTCAAGCATTACAAGCACCATATGCAACAAATACGGCGAAAGATAAATTTGCTTTAGAGATGGCGTTGGCAAGAATTAGACAATTATCTGCGCACGAAGTTGGTCATACGATTGGTTTTGCACACAATTTTGCAGCAAGTACAAATAATAGAGCTTCTGTGATGGATTATCCGCATCCACAGTTTTCAATGAAAAATGGGAAAATAGATTTTTCTAATGCGTATGCAACCGGAATAGGAGAATGGGATAAAGTAACAGTTGCCTATTCGTATCAACAATTTACAAATAATGAAGCAGAAGGTTTACAAAATATTTTAAATACTGCTTTTGCAAAAGGATTGCGTTATATTACGGATCAAGATGCAAGATCTAAAGGAAGTGCGCATGCTTATGCACATCTGTGGGATAACGGTAAAAGTGTTGCTGATGAATTAAACTCATTATTAACAATCAGAAAAAATGCAATAGATAAATTTTCTACGGACAATATTAAAAGCAATGAGCCATATTCTGTTTTAGAAGATGTCTTTGTTCCGTTGTATTTTATGCATCGTTTTCAAGTGGAAGCTGTTTCTAAAGTAATTGGAGGTTTAGATTATAACTACGCTGTAAAAGGAGGAAAGCAAACAATTGTAAAAAGAGTATCAGGATCTGAAGAACGCAAAGCACTTGCTACTTTATTAAAAACTGTTGATGTGGAAACGATTGCAATTCCAACCTCAAAATTAAATTTGTTTCCGCCAAGGGCTTTTGGTTATGGAAGAACAAGAGAATCTTTTAAAAGTAGAGTTGGTGTTGAGTTTGATCCTTACGGAGCAGTTGAAACAGCATCGCAAATGTCTTTAGAATTGTTATTTCATCCACAAAGAGCTGCACGTTTAGTATTGCATAAAAGTTTAGATAAATCGCAATTAGGATTAGAAGAAATGATTGATGAAGTGATTAAAAACACTTTTAAGAAATCACATAAAGATGCATATCATCAAGAGTTACAAAATGTGGTAAATATGCAAGTGCTGAATCAGTTATTTTATTTAGCGGCAAACAAGAATACATATAAGCAGGTTACGGCAATTGTAAACTCTAAATTAGATGAAATTTCTTCAATTTTAAGATCAAAAAGAAGCAAGGGAGCTCAATTAATGTATGATAAAGAATTAGATAAAAGTATTA
>CAXICE010000255.1:0-2444 GCA_964022045.1 uncultured Polaribacter sp.
AACCATGTGTTCTTTTTTGATGAATTCCGTGCGAACTCACTTCCATAAAACAATATTCAACATTTTCACTTACCATATCATTTAAATACGAATTGATGGTAATTGAATCTGGAGTTGTATGTGTGGCACTAAACTCTTTTTCATTAACAACCACTTTCACAGTTGATAATAATCCGACTTTAAAACCTGCTTTTTTAAATAATTGATACAGTAAAGAAGCGATTGTAGTTTTACCGTTTGTACCTGTAACACCAATTAACTTTAAACCTGATGATGGATTTCCATAAAAATTTGATACTAAAATTGCCAAAGCACTATTTGCGTTTTCTACTTTGATGTAAGAAATATTTTTATAAGTTTCTTTCGGAAATTCTTCACAAACAATTGCTTTTGCGCCTAACTGAATTGCTTTTTCAATAAATAAATGACCATCAACTGTTACACCTTTTTGTGCAACAAAAACATCATCTGATTTTATTTTACGAGAATCAAACTGAATGGAATTAATTTCCAAATCGGTTACTCCACGAACTTCTTCGATGGATACTTTATATAATATGTCTTTTAATTTCTTCAATTTATCTACGATAATTTTAACAGAATTACATCTCCTTTTTTAAATTTTGACCCTTTGCTTATTGATTGCGTAAGCACATTTCCTACTCCTTTAAATTTCACTTTTAAACCTAAATTCTCTAACAACGAAACTGCATCCATTCCAGACATTCCTTTTACATTCGGAATTACTTTATAATTTTTTTGAGAATTTTTATAGTATTCTTTGTACTTGTTATCTAATTCAGAAATTGTTGGTTGATCTGTAACATTCTGAATATTTATTGGTGTAGTTGTGTAAATTTTTTGAGCAATTTCTTTAAAAACTGGTGCTGCAACAACAGCTCCGTAATATCCTTTCTCTTTTTTAGGATCATGAATTACAACAATGCAAGAATATTTAGGTTTATCCGCAGGAAAAAAACCTGCGAAAGAAGCAACATAACGTTGATTGGAATATTCTCCTTTCACTCGTTTCCCTTCTTTATTAATGTGTGATTTAACCCATTTCTTTGCTGTTCCTGTTTTACCAGCCATCGAAAAATTTGGAGAATAAATATTATCTGCTGTTCCTTTTACAACAACATTCTCCATCACTTTTCTAATTTTCTTGATGGTCTTTTGACTTGCAATTCTTTCTTTTAAAATCACTTTTTCAAAAACCTTTTCTGTTTTATCTTGTACACGTAATTCTTTAATAAACCTTGGCTTTACCATTTGTCCATTATTAGCAACAGCGTTGTAAAAAGTTAATGTTTGTAGTGGTGTTAAAGAAACTCCATATCCCCAAGCCATCCATTCTAAAGAAATTTTATTCCATGGATTTCTTGTGTTTCCTGGATACGGAATAAATGGTTTTCCTTCTCCTTGAATTTGAATTCCGGTTTTTTGATCTAAACCAAAAGACTTCATTTTATTAATGAATTTCCAAGGATCTTTATCGTAATGCTTTTTAATTAGTTTTACAATTCCAACATTAGATGAAACTTCAAAAACTCTCGCTGCAGAAATTTCACCATAACCGCCACGCTGAGAATCTTCTACCTTACTTCCGTGCAACATTAAAATTCCGTTTCCAGTATCAACAACTGTAGAAGTATCAATAACTTTATCGTCTAAAGCTGCCATTAAACTAGCCAACTTAAAAGTAGAACCAGGTTCGTGTGATTCCCATACTGCAAAATTTCTTTTTTCGTAATACGTTCCTTTTGTAGTTCTAGCAAGATTTGCAATCGCTTTAATTTCTCCAGTTGCAGTTTCCATTACAATTGCGCTTCCGTGTTCAGCTTCAAAAAACTCCATTTGTCTTAAAAGCGCGTGATGCGTAATATCTTGAATATTCACATCTATAGTTGTGATTACATCTCGACCATCTATTGGCTCTTTTTCATTGACGTCATTGATTGGTTTCCATTGACCTTGTGCAATCTTCTGCTTTAATCTCCAGCCACTTTCTCCTTCTAAATATTCTGCAAAAGCCCCTTCAATTCCTGCGCCACCACGATAATCATCATAACCAATAGTTCTTGCTGCAATTTTACCGATTGGCTTTACTCTTACTGATTTTTGTTCCGTGATAAAACCACCTTTATAAGGGCCTAATTTGAAAATGGGAAACTGTCGCATTTTCATATAATCGTTATAACCTAAATTTCTAGCGATTAACAAATACCTGTTTTTTCTTTTACGAGCATTTCTTAATTTCTTTTGATAATAGGATGCAGATTTCCCTAATAATTTTGATAAGGATTTAGACAAAGCATTGATATTTTTCTCAAAAACTGAACTTTTTACAGCAACCAAGTCCATTCTGATTGTGTATTTGTACATTGAAGTTGCTAATAAATTTCCATCAGCAGCATATACATTTCCTCTGTTAGAAAAAATAG
>CAXICE010000256.1:0-2430 GCA_964022045.1 uncultured Polaribacter sp.
ACAAAAGAAGTATCTGTTTGAGATGTAAATTTAAACAAAGTTGGTGTTGCATTGACGCCTTCAACTTTTAAAGTTAGCGTATCGTTTATAGAAATAATGCTTAATATTTCTTTAAAAGTGGTGTCTTTTTCTTTTAAAGTGAAGCCTAATCCTGTAAAATTATCTTGCCAAATTTCGTAGGTTTTGCTTCCAGGTTTGTCATTTGTTCTAATCCATTTTCCTAATAAGAATTCTGGTTTTTTTGGTTTGATTTCTGTTTTGCAAGATGAAATTAAAATGACAGCGATTAATAAAAAAAGTTTTTTCATAATGAATTGACGTATTTGTGATGAATTAATTCATCGTGTGATTTTATTTTTTTGCTCCAACCATTTTTCAGTAAATAAATGTCATCCGAGATTTCTAAAATATCTTTATATAAATGATCTGTAATAATAATGATTTTGTGCTGCTTTTCAATTTCTATTAATGTTTTGATTTTTTCGACAAATATTGGCGCTAAATGAGAAAATGGTTCATCTAGCATTGTGATTTTTGCATCAGACTTTAGAATGATATACGTTTCAATCAATCTTTTTTCTCCACCAGAGAAACTATAAAAACGATTTTTTTCTTGCGATTTGTAATTTGGAAAATTGATAAGAAAATCATTTAAAGAAACACCAAAGAAATAAAACACTCTTTCTAAAGTAAGTCTTTTCGGTATGAAATGAAATTGTGGTAAATATTTTATGAACCCAGTTTTATATAAAGGAGTTAAAAATGGTTTTTTGTCAAATCTTATCAATTTATTATTTGGTTTTAACTCACCAAATATAATTCTTAGCAACGATGTTTTTCCAGAACCATTACTTCCTAAAATCCCTGTTACTTTTCCTTTTTCGGCTTTAAAATAAATGGCTTTTAAAACTTCATGAAAGCCAAAATTTAATTCAACATTGTCAATTTCTAATAGCTTCATTTTGTAATGATGTTAATACATATTAAAAGAAATAAATTTACTAGAAATGTAAAAGAATATAATTTTGTTTCAGTCAATCCTAAATTGTAATAGAAATAAAGAGATTGCTTTTTTTTATCATTAATAAAACGCTGGTAAAACCAAATTAATAAAGTGCTAAAAACCAAAGTTAATATTGTTAAAGGCATAATTTTAGAACTATACAAAGCAAACAAGCTAATTGCTAAAGGGAAAGCAAATTTATTTTTATAGAAGATAAAATAAAGCTTCAGTTTTTTCATTTCTGCAAAACATTTTATCAAATATACATGAATTCTAATTTAGAGAAGTTAAGAGAAAATTGTAAATTCGCAATCCAAGAAAAGATTAGAAGATGTTAGATAAATTAAGAATTGTTAAGCAACGTTACGATGAGGTTTCTGATTTAATCATCCAGCCAGATGTTATTATGGATCAAAAACGTTACGTAAAGCTAAGCAAAGAATATAAAGACTTAGGAGATGTTGTTAAGAAAGGTGATGAATATCAATCTTTATTAAACAATATAGAAGAAGCAAAAGAAATTATTGCTGATGGTTCTGATGCAGAAATGACAGAAATGGCAAAAATGGAAATTAGCGAAGCCAATACTAGAATTCCTGAGTTAGAAGAAGAAATTAAATTTTTATTGATTCCGAAAGACCCAGAAGATTCTAAAAATGCTGTGGTAGAATTACGTGCCGGAACTGGTGGAGATGAAGCAAGTATTTTTGCTGGAGATTTATTTAGAATGTATTCTAAATATTGTTCTGATAAAGGTTGGAAAGTTTCTACAGTAGATTTTTCTGAAGGAACAAATGGTGGTTTTAAAGAAATTCAGTTTGAAGTAAACGGTCCTGATGTATATGGAACTTTAAAATTTGAAGCTGGAGTACATCGTGTGCAACGTGTTCCTCAAACAGAAACACAAGGTAGAGTTCATACTTCTGCAGCAACAGTAATGGTTTTTCCAGAAGCTGAAGAGTTTGATGTGGAGATCAATCCAAAAGATGTTAGAATCGATTTTTTCTGTTCTTCAGGTCCTGGAGGACAATCTGTAAATACAACCTATTCTGCAGTTCGTTTAACGCACATTCCAACTGGTTTGGTGGCACAATGTCAAGATCAAAAATCACAACATAAAAATAAAGAGAAAGCATTTAAAGTGTTGCGTTCTCGTTTGTATGATATGGAACTGGCAAAAAAGCAAGCAGAAGATGCATTAAAGCGAGGTTCTATGGTGACAAGTGGAGATAGATCTGCTAAGATTAGAACCTATAATTATGCCCAAGGACGTGTGACAGATCATCGAATTGGTTTGTCTTTATATGATTTGCCTAATATTATGAATGGTGATATTCAGAAAATTATTGATGAATTAATGCTAGCAGAAAACACAGAAAAGTTAAAAGAATTAGGAGACGGATTTTAAGAATTAGTTTCTTGTATAA
>CAXICE010000257.1:0-2422 GCA_964022045.1 uncultured Polaribacter sp.
TCACTTTTGTAAAAGAAAATGGCGGAATTGAATACACAATTTCTAAAATGAACGATTACAAAAATAGAGCGTTGGCTATTCTAGATAATTACTCAACTTCTCCTTATAAAGATTCACTTTTACAGATGATAGATTACGTTGTAGAACGTAAAGTCTAATTTCACTTCCGTTACAATTTTAGAATTGGTTCGTTTACAAAGTAAGTAAACTAATAAAACCAAAGTATGAATCAATTAATTGTAAAAACACAAAACCTCAATTTTTCTTATACCAAGACAAGAAAAGATATTGAGGATTTGGAGCTTCAGGTTCCAAAAGGAAGTATCTACGGTTTTCTAGGCCCAAACGGCTCTGGAAAAAGTACAACCATTCGCTTAATCTTAGGGTTATTAAAAAAACAATCTGGTAAAGTCGCTTTGTTTGGCGAAAACTTTAATCAAAAAACACGCCTTAAAAGTTTAGATAAAGTTGGAGCACTCATAGAGAATCCGTCTTTGTACGGACATTTAAATGCTGTTGAAAACTTGAAAATTGCTGCTAATTATCGTCAAAATATTTCATCAGAAAGAATTAACGAAGTGCTAGAAATTGTAAAGTTATCACATGCAAAAAAGAAAAAAGTAAAAGCGTATTCTTTAGGAATGAAACAGCGTTTAGGATTAGCAATTTCTTTATTAAGCAATCCTGAATTAATCATTTTAGATGAGCCTACGAATGGATTAGATCCAAAGGGAATTATTGAAATGAGAGCTTTGATAAAAGAGCTAAATGAAAAATTTGGAACAACAATTTTTATCTCGAGTCATTTATTAAGTGAAATAGAAAAAACGTGTACACATGTTGGAATTATTAGAAATGGTAAAATGCTATTTCAAGATACAGTTAATGCTTTAAAACAATCAAAAGGAGAAAAAATGATGATTGATTTAGAGGTTGATAAATTTATTGATGCAATGACTGTTTTAGAAAGTTTAAACAAAGAAAATACTTCTTTAACAGATGATTTTATTCAAATTGAAGTTGATGATAAAAATGAGATTACTAGAGTAATTGATGCTTTAAGAGCAAAAGAGATTGCCGTTTATCAGGTTTCAATTAAAAACAATTTAGAGGAATTATTCTTATCATTAACAGAAAATTAAAAAATCATGACATCAATATCATATTTTACTAGAAGCTTGTCAAATGAGTTTCTTAAACTAAAAAGAACATTTGCTTTTTGGTTAACTATTATTAGTGCTTTTTTTATTCCTTGCATTTATTTGCTGGTTTATTTATTTAAAACAGAAGCCATGATTCCTGCAGAAGGTGTAAATCCATGGGGTAATTTCATTGGATATCAAATTAGAGCCATTGTACCTTTTTTACTGCCAATGTTTATTATTTTAGTAACCAGTTTAATAATCCAAGTAGAACATAAATCAAATGCAGTCAAGCATTTATTTACATTGCCAGTTCCAAAATGGAGTATTTATTTCGGGAAATTAACAATTGTTATAACTTCAATTTTCTTTGCTTTTGCATTATTTTATGTAGTTGTAATATTGTTTGGGTATTTAGTAGGAACAATTCATCCAGAGTTAAAACTGACTGAGTTTACTCCAGAATATACAAAAAGTATTAAAGTTGTATTTCGAGCTTTTATTGCTGCTTTAGGTATGGTAAGTTTACAGTTTTGGTTGAGTTTTAGAATTAAAAATTTTATTATTCCTTTAGGAATTGGAATGGTAATGATGATTACAGGACTTGTGGTTTATAGAGGTTCGGAAGCCATTTATTTCCCTTATGCGTATAACATGCTAAGTTTATTTCCTGCTGATAAAGACATAGAAAGTATGTTGTGGTTTCCAACAGTTTCGATGTATAGTATAGGATACTTTCTATTGTTCACAATTATTGGATATATAGATATAAAAAGAAAAAATATTACTTAAATAGTGTGATATATTCTGAAATAAAAAACATTTAAAAAGTATTTTTTAGATGTTTTTTATTTCTTCAAATGTCAATAGTTCTTCAACAAAATCTCTTTTATTAGACAATCTTGGCACTTTGTGTTGCCCACCTAATTTCTGTTTTTGTTTCAACCAATTGTAAAATAAACCTTGTTTTGCAATGTTAATTTTTGGCATTGCTAACGTCATGTTATTGTAGCGTTTTGCTTCGTAATCTGAGTTGATGTCTTTTAGCGCGGTGTCTAACAATTCGGTAAAATACTCTAAGTTATTTGGTGAATCTTTAAATTCAATCATCCATTCGTGTCCACCGCTAGAATTTGTGGTCATAAAAATTGGCGCGACTGTATAATCTGTAATGGTAGCTTTTGTTTTTTTACATGCTATTTTTAAAGCTTCTTCAGCATTTTCTATAATTAATTCTTCGCCAAAAACATTGATAAAATGTTTGGTTCTTCCTGTGATTC
>CAXICE010000258.1:0-2408 GCA_964022045.1 uncultured Polaribacter sp.
GCATCTGGATACGTAACAATTACCGCTGGTTTTTTTTGCGAATTTATTCTGTTTAAAACCTCAGAACGCAATAAAATATTTGCGTTATCAACTTCTTCAATTTGATAAGGTCTTCGATACGAGCCTGGGTAAAAAAGCACATTTTTATCACCTAATAATTGTTCAAAATCATTTAAGTAATAAGCGGCTTCTTCTTTATCATTAAAGATTAAAAGATAGGGTTTTTCTGCTTTTTTAAAAGTTTCGGAAATAACAAAAGACAACGACGAACCCACCAAATTCGTAATTTGAAAATGGTTTTTTTCGTGTTGAAGTTCCGATAAAATCTGCTCAATCCTAGCAGAATTTTTATATCGATTAATTATAATCTCTTTGCTCAATTCAACTATTTTTAGCAAATGTACTATAAGTATTTGTAATAATTAAGCTTGAGGTTTTTCTTCTACTTTTTAATGATAGATTTATAAAAAACTAGGGCTAAATTTTAATCCAACAAAATACGTTCTTGGTGTTGCTGGGCCGTAAATATAATTGCTATCTCTTTCTTTTCCTTTGTCAAAATCGGTTTGATAAGCATTAAAAATATTTTTAATTCCGCCTAAAATTTCTAAGTTGGTTTTAATTGTTTTTAAGTTGAATTTATAACTCGATTTTATGCCAACTTCTGTAAAAGATGGCGATTTAAAATAGATGTCTTTTGTTAAATTTCCTGCGGATGCTAAATGTAAAATATCCATAGAACCTGTGTAAACAATGTTTACAGAAGTGTTAAAACGCAAGTTCGGACTGTACGTTAAAGTTGCGTAACCGTAATTATTTGGCGTTCTTAAAAACTCTTTTTTTGCAGGTAAAACATCAGAGTTTTCAATAGGCTCATCAAACAAACTTGTTTGAATTGTAAATCCGGTTTCTACCTGAAAAACCTGATCGTAATTTAAGCGTGCTTCTAAAGTAATTCCTTTTACAGTTGCTCCTGCGCCATTTCTCTTCTCGAATAATTCACCAAAAGCATCTGTTCCTAATGGATGTAAATAAAACGCATCATCTAAATGTGTGTAAAATCCTTCAAAAGTAAAACCGTAAATATAATGTTCGGTTGGTTTGTCAAAATTTAAAGAAAGATTGTAGCTGTTTGATCGTTCTTGTTTTAAATCATTTGCAAGCGTAACTCTAGAAATTCCGCCGCCAGCAAAAGCAATATGTAAATCGGTATCAAAAGCTTGTGGCGCTCTAAAACCAGTTCCCCAAGTTGCTCTAAATTGCGTGTTTTCTATAAAATTATATAAAAATGAAACTCGCGGACTTACAATAGCTTTCGTTAATAAATTGTGTTTATCAACTCTAAGACCAGATAACAATGTCATTTTTTTATTGATTTCCCAATCACTTTGAAAAAAGAAACCAAGATTTTCTGTAAGCTGATCAACTTCATAATTGTAGGCTTTTATTTCGTCAAAAACATCGTCTTGTACAAACTCGGTTCCGATTGTAAAAACAGAATTTCCGTTTAAAAAATTATCTACTTTATAGTTGAATTGAATTCCTCCTTGTAAAGTTGTTGTTTCAGAGTTTCCATACGGCGGATTTTCAATATGATTTTGAATATCTGCAGGCGCATCTGGAAAAATTCCTGTGTAATGTTCTCTTCCGGTATATTGACTTGCAAAATAAGTGATCAAAGAACTTTTGCCTTCGTTAAAATTGATTTGATAATCAATATTTCCGGCATAAACATCGTGTGTTCTTTCTTCTGATTGCATAGCAAAATGTGGTGCTTTTTTCACCATTTCTCCGCCATAACGAAACTCATTCATTTTACTAAAATTAATTTCTAGTTTCTGATTTTCGGTTGGTAAAAAGAACATATTTGTTCCGAAAGAATTGTTTTTTAATTCTGGTAATTCAGAATAATTATCGCCGTTTGCATCGTATAAATTTCTAGTTCTGTTGTTTATAAAAAATGAAATTCCTGCATTTCTTTCTTCATTAATTACAGTAGCATTTCCGCTAATAATTTGATCTGAAGCACCATCAATATTTTGATAAGTATAACCGAAAGAATAATCGTTAAATTTTGGAATTTTAGTAATTACATTTACTGTTCCGCCAATAGCGCTAGAACCGTATAATGCAGAACCGCCACCGCGAACAACTTCAATTCTGTCTATCATATTTGTTGGAATTTGCTCCAAACCATACAAACCAGTTAATGGACTAAAAATTGGACGACCGTTGATTAGAATTTGAGAATATCCGCCAGACAAACCATTCATTCTAAGTTGTGTATAATTACACGTTTGACAATCTGTTTCTACACGCAATCCCGTTTGAAATTTTAATCCTTCAGATAAATTACAAGCTTGTACATTGTCTAAAATTTGACTGCTAATTACATTTACAATTACTGG
>CAXICE010000259.1:0-2399 GCA_964022045.1 uncultured Polaribacter sp.
AGTTAAATTTCACTGAAATTAATCGTATTTATTTACAATACATTTATGAATATTCCACAAACTAGTTTGCCAAGAGTTGTAATTGTTGGCGGCGGATTTGCAGGTTTAGCACTTGCAAAAGGATTAGAAAAAAAAGACATTCAAGTTGTTTTAATCGATAAACACAATTACCACACATTTCAACCATTATTATACCAAGTTGCAACTGGCGGATTAGAGCCAGATTCAATTGCATTTCCAATCAGAAAATTATTTAACGATTTAAAATATTATCATTTTAGATTGGCAGAAGTTGTTAAAATTCATTCAGAAAAAGATGAGATTGAAACATCAATTGGAAATTTGTGTTACGATTATTTAGTTTTAGCAACAGGTTCTAAAACCAATTTTTTTGGCAATAAGAATATCGAAAAACACGCCATGGAAATGAAAAGTATTCCACAATCATTAAATATCAGAAGTTTAGTGTTAGAAAACTTTGAAGAAGCTTTGTTGACTTCAGATTTTGAAGAGCGAAAAGCATTAATGAATTTTATTATTGTTGGTGGCGGACCAACTGGAGTTGAGTTAGCCGGTGCTTTGGCAGAAATGAAGAAAGGGATTTTACCAAAAGATTATCCAGATTTAGATATTAGAGAAATGCAAATCAATCTAATTCAAGGTTCAGATAGATTGATTGATGCAATGAGTAAAAAAGCTTCTAAAAAAGCAGAAGATTTCTTAACTGATTTAGGTGTAAATGTTTGGAAGAATTTGCATGTTACAAATTATAATGGTGATGTTGTTACAACAAGTAAAGAAGAGAGTTTTAAAGCTGCTACAGTAATTTGGGCAGCTGGAGTTCAAGGTGAAACTATTGATGGTTTACAAAATGATTGTGTTGTGGAAAGAGCAAACCGAATTAAAGTTGATGACAACAATAGAATAATTGGTTATAAAAATGTTTTTGCGATTGGTGATGTAGCTTCAATGAATTCTGATAAAAATCCGCATGGACATCCAATGATGGCACAACCTGCATTACAGCAAGGAAAGTTATTGGCTAAAAACATTATCGCAGAATTGAATAACAAGCCGTTAAAATCATTTGAATACAATGATAAAGGATCAATGGCAACAATAGGAAGAAATAAAGCAGTTGTAGATTTAAATAAATGGAAGTTTCAAGGTGTTTTTGCTTGGTTTGTTTGGATGTTTGTACATTTGTTTTCTTTAATAGGGTTTAGAAATAGAGCAATTGTTTTTATGAATTGGATGTATAATTATATTCGTTTTGACAGAGAAACTAGATTGATAATTAGACCTTTTAAAAATAAAAATAACCAATCATTTAATTAGCAAGATATGGCAAGTGTTTCTCACATAAAATGCCCAAATTGTGGCGTTTTTAATACCAATAGAGAATATTGTGAATCGTGTAATACATTAATTTCTCATCAGAAGAAAATTGAAGAGAAAAAAGAAGTAGTTCATCAAAAAGAAGTTGAAGACGCAATAATTAAATTAGAAAAAGAAACATTTATTAAGAAGTTAAGAAAACATCCGTTTTTTTTAATGCGTTTTTTTGGATTGATATTGCATTCAGTTTGGATTGTTCTTAACATTATAGCTGGTTTTGTTGCGTGGTTTGTAGCAATGGTTGCAGCTGGATGAAAAAACTACTCACATATTATTTTATATTTTCAGTTGTTGTTGGGAGTTTTATTTATATCTGTGAAAAACAGCAAATTTTATTGCCAAAATTAATTCGTTTTTACGTTAATGATTTTTTAATCATTCCCATAGTTCTGTTCACTAGTTTATTTGTGATTAGAAAATTGAAGAATGATAAAAAGCTTACATTATCACTTTTACAGATTTTATATGTTTGTGTATTATATGCAGTAATTTTTGAGTTTTGGTTACCAAAATTTCATGAACGATATACAGCAGACATCATTGATGTTGTATTGTATTTTTTAAGCGGAATACTATTTTATTTTTTACAAAAAGAAAGCAAGATTTAATTTAATGAATACTATTAAAGAAGTCAGAAAAGAACATGTAGCAAGAATTAACAATGCTATTTTTTATATAGAAAGTAATCTTTCAAAAAAAATAGTATTGAATGATATTGCTCAAAAAGCGTATTTCTCTCCTTTTCATTTTCATAGAATTTTCTCTTTAGTTGTTGGAGAAACTGTACATAATTTCATCACTCGTAATAGAATTGAGAAAGCTGCTGGATTGTTAGTAAATCAGAGCGATTTACCAATTACAGAAGTTTCAGAGAAATTAGGTTTTACAAGTTTGTCTGCTTTTTCTAGAGCTTTTAAAAAGTTTTATGGAATTAGTCCAAATGATTTTAAAGAATTAAGTCCAAGTAAATTTAGCAAGATTTGTAAAACAGAAAGCAAGAA
>CAXICE010000260.1:0-2395 GCA_964022045.1 uncultured Polaribacter sp.
TTAGTCTTGCCATTCTGCAATAAACAAATTGGTATCGTGACCTCCACCGTTATTTCTATTAGATGAAAAAATCAACTTTTTACCATCGTTAGAAAATACTGGAAAAGCATCAAATGTTTCTCCGTGCGTAATTCTTTTTAAATTTTTCCCATCAATATCAATCATGTATAAATTGAAAGGAAATCCTTTTTCTGCTTCAAAGTTAGATGAGAATAAAATCTTTTTTCCTGAAGGATGAAAAAACGGACTCCAATTAGCGTTTCCTAAATCTGTTAATTGACGTAAATCAGAACCATCTGCATTACAAATGTATAATTCCATTTCTGTTGGCTGTACCAATCCTTCTTTTAATAAATCTTTGTATTCTTTAATTTCTGCTTCAGTTTTTGGGCGTGAAGATCGGAAGATTAATTTTGTTCCGTCTGGTGAGAAAAATGCACCTCCATCATATCCTAATTCAGAAGTAATTTGTTTTACATCTGTTCCATCAATATTCATGGTAAACAATTCTAAATCTCCAGTTCTCATTGATGTGAAAACAATTTTATCTCCTTTTGGAGAAACTGTTGCTTCGGCATCATAACCTGGTTCTGTAGTTAATTGCTTGGTGATATTTCCTTCTAAATCAGCAACAAAAATATCGTAGCTATCATAAATTGGCCACACATATTTTCCTTCTCTTCTTAAAGGCGCTGGCGGACATTCTTTTCCTCCTAAGTGTGTTGATCCATACACATAACTTTTATTATCAGGTAAAAAATACGCGCATGTTGTTCTTCCTAATCCTGTAGAAATCATTGGCGGAACCGAATCTTCAAATGTTTCTCCAACATTCATTAAAAACATTTGATCACAATCAACTCCCCATTTCTTATTATTCGATTGAAAAATGATTTGTTTGTCATCAAAACTCCAATATGCTTCTGCATTATCACCTCCAAAAGTAATTTGCTGCATCGTTTTAAAATGTACTTCTTCTGGATAAATTAAAGTATTATCCCATTTTTTTGTTGCGCCAGATTTAGCATCTGACTTATCCTTTTTATTATCCTTACAAGACACCACTAAAAGTGTTGCGATTGCTAAAAACAGTACTCTTAACTTCATTCTAAATCGTTTTAATCTTCTAACAAATAATTATTAGTTATTTTTGACAAAAATAATACTTATACCATGAAAAACTTAATAATTTTAATCTTTTTATCGCTCCTAATTTCTTGTAATAAAGAGCATAAACCAGAAAATAAAATAAAAGAAGATGTTACTTTTTTAGCTGATGATGCTTTAGAAGGAAGACAAACAGGAACTCCAGGAGAAATTAAAGCATCAGAATATATCAAAGAAAGATTTGAAAGTTTAGGGTTAGCTCCAAAAGGAACCGATGGGTTTTATCAATCGTTTACTTTTAAACCAAAGACAAATCCGCATGAAGAAGTTAAATTCACAGAAAATGCAGACGGAACAATCACAGGAAGAAATGTGGTTGGATTTATAGATAACAAAGCAAAAAATACGGTAATTATTGGTGCTCATTTTGATCATTTAGGTTATGGCGGAGATGGTTCTTTGTACAGAGATGAGAAAAAAGCAATTCATAATGGTGCAGATGACAATGCTTCTGGTGTAGCTGTTTTATTAAATTTAGCTAGTAAACTAAGAAACACAAATACTAATAACAACTATTTGTTTATCGCTTTTTCTGGTGAAGAAATGGGATTATTAGGTTCTAATTATTATGTTAAAAATCCAACAATTGATACAAAAGCAGTTTCATATATGATAAATATGGATATGGTTGGAAGATTAAAAGACAGCGCTTTGGCAGTTTACGGAACAGGAACTTCGCCAATTTTTAAGCAAACATTAAAATCGCACAACAACAAGTTTAAATTAATTCAGAAAGAATCTGGAGTTGGACCATCAGATCATACGAGTTTTTATTTAGCAGATATGCCTGTGTTGCACTTTTTTACTGGACAACATGAAGATTATCACAAACCAAGTGATGATACAGAAACGTTGAATTATGATGGAATGGCAACCATTTCTACATACATTTTTAATGTAATTTCGGATTTAAATGACAATGGAAAACTACCTTTTAGAAAAACCAAAAACGAAAGCGAAGAAACACCAAGATTTAAAGTTGGCTTAGGTGTAATTCCAGATTATATGTACGACGGAAAAGGAATGCGTGTTGATGGTGTTTCTGAAGACAAACCAGCAATAAAAGCAGGAATTAAAAAAGGTGATATTGTTGTAGAATTAGGTGGCAATAAAGTAACTGATATGATGAGTTATATGAAAGCATTATCTGTTTTTAAAGCAGGAGATAAAACAACTGTTGTTTTAACAAGAAATGGTAAAGAAGTAAAAGTGAATATTCAGTTTTAAT
>CAXICE010000261.1:0-2391 GCA_964022045.1 uncultured Polaribacter sp.
TTTCAAAGTTTTAAAGTTGAGGTTTCTCGACTTCGTTCGAAATGATATTCGTTATTTTTTTGATTTTATTAGTTCTCGACTTCGCTCAAACAGACAAGTAATAATTGAGACTGCCAAGAGAAACTGAAAACTGTTTACTATATTAAAATCCTACAGCAGCATCATCTCCACGAGGATCAGCACCACCTTCTAATTTTCCGTTTGGTAATACTAAAATGGCATCAACTCTACCAATAATTAACGAGTTTCTTTCTAGTAATTCGTAACCTAATTTTTTTAAATTTACTTTTGTAATACTGTCAAATCCGTTAGGTTCCATTCTAATATTATCTGGCATCCATTGATGGTGAAAACGTGCTTTATTTACAGATTCTTGCATTCCCATATCATATTCTACCACATTTAAAATATTTTGTAAAACCGATGTAATAATTGTTGATCCGCCTGGAGTTCCAACTACCATTTTTAATTTCCCGTCTTTTTCTACAATTGTTGGCGTCATAGAACTCAACATTCTTTTTTCTGGTGCAATTGCGTTTGCAGTAGAACCTAATAATCCGTACACATTTGGTACGCCAGGTTTTGCAGAAAAATCGTCCATTTCATTATTCAAGAAAAAACCAGCTCCTTTTACCAAAACTTTAGAACCATAACCTGTATTTAGTGTTGTAGTTACAGAAACTGCATTTCCAAACTGGTCAATAATAGAGTAGTGTGTTGTTTCATCACTTTCGTAACCTAACACTTTTCCGTGAGAAACATCCGAAGATTTAGTGGCTTTATCCCAAGAAAAAGTACTCATTCTTTCTGCGATATATTTTGGAGCAATTAAACTATCAATTGGCACATTTACAAAATCCATATCACCCAAATAATGTGCTCTATCTGCATACGATCTTCTTTGTGCTTCTGTTAATAATTGAATGTATTTTGTTGAATTATGGTCTATTTCAGAAAAGTCATAAGGTTCAACTGATTTTAAAATTTGTGCTAAACAAATTCCGCCACTTGCTGGCATTGTCATCGAAGTAATTTTGTATCCTTTGTAGTCAAAAACGATAGGTTTACGCCAAATTGCTTGGTATTTTTCTAAATCTTGATGAGTGATAATTCCGCCTAATTCTTTTTGATAATCAACTATTAAATCTGCAGTTTTTCCTTTGTAGAAACCATCTCTTCCGTTATCTCTAATACGTTCAAGAGTTTGTGCTAATTCTTCTTGTTTTAATAAATCTCCTTCTTTCCACTTTTTATCAAATAAGATTTTATAGTTATTTGCTTTTTCAAAACGTTTACGTGTTCCGTTTAAAGATCTCGCTTGTTTTTTAGTTACTTTAAATCCATTTCTAGCTAAATCGATTGCTGGCTGAACCAAATCTTTAAAAGGTAAACTTCCGTATTTTTTATATACTTCTACAATTCCTGCTACTGAACCAGGAACACCAGAAGAATGCACTCCAAAACTACTTTTACCCGGAATTACTTCACCTTTTTCATCTAAATACATGTCTTTGTCTGAAGATAATGGAGCTTTTTCCCTAAAATCTAATGCGCCAGATTTCCCATTATGATGACGAAAAACCATAAATCCACCACCGCCAATATTTCCTGCAACAGGATATACAACAGCCAAACCTAATTGCGTTGCAATCATTGCATCGTAAGCATTTCCACCTTTTTTTAGAATGTCAGATCCAATTTTAGAGGCTTCAACTCGCGCAGAAACTACCATTGCTTTATCGGTGATTAATCCGACAACTTTATCTTCTTTGGTACAGTTTGCAAATAATATTGCAATGACTAATAATGAAAGTATTTTTTTCATAATAAATTTATGTTTGGTTTAGTTCTTTTAATTTTTGGTTGGAAAAGTTACGTAAATCTTCGAAAAAAACCGTAAAATCTTCTTCAAATTCTGAGTGTAGGCTTTTTAAATCTTCAATGGCTAAATGCATTTGCGATTTTTGCTTGGTCCTGTTGTTCATTCCGTTTAACACTTTTTCAATTCCTTCAAAGAATTGATAATTGTACAACCAATTATATTCTATCATATATGGTAAAAGATGTTGTGTTTTTTTTGGAAGAATTTCAAAATTATCATTTAGTAAATTATAAAAATCTTGTGCAAAATTTGCTAACGGAATAGCAGAATAATTTGCCCAGTTTTTTGCTAAATAATGATCGTAAAAAATATCTATAATTACACCTTTGTAATGTCTGTATCTTGGATGTAATCTGCGTTTACTTTTTCTAACAATTGGATGTGCATCTGTAAAAGTGTCTATTTCTCTGTGTAATAAAATTCCTTTTTGAATCTCTGGATGAAAATGTGTGTAATTATTCCCAGGAATATGGTCAGCAATAAAATTACCAATTAAAATATTGGTTTTG
>CAXICE010000262.1:0-2390 GCA_964022045.1 uncultured Polaribacter sp.
TTCTTTCGACACAATTTCTCGCTCATTAAAAACCACAACCTCTTCAGAAAAATAGGTTTTTAACTTCGGATGATTTACCACTTCTAAAATTAGGCTTTTAATTTTCTCAGAATTTTCTAAACTCAAAAAGCCTTGTTGCACATATTGTTTTACTACTTTTTCTATATCAATTTTTGATGAAATTTTAGATAACATTTCGTGTACCAAATTTCCATATTCAATAGCTTTTCCTTGTTCTGTTTCCCAAAGTTTTGACGAATTTGCAACCATAAAAATATTATGCTGTCGCCAAGAATTATTAATAAATTCTTTCTGAATTATTGATGTTGATAGTTGTTTTTCCTCTTTACTAACTTTCTTTTTATCACCAAAAGTATAAGTCAATTTATCATCAGACCAAATTCCTTTTTCTTTTAAAAAGTTTATTAAAATTCCAGATGTGAAATTTGTGTTTACAACTTCTTTTGCATTGATACTTTTCTCAGTAATTACATACAATTGCTCAACAGACCTGGTTAAAGCAACATACAATAAATTAAAATTATCTAACTCTAACTCCTCGCGTTGCTTGTTATAAATTTCTGTTCCTTTTTCTCCAATATATTTGATGCTTGTATAAGAATCAACCAATAATTCATCAAAACTTTCAAATTGTTCTGTTGGTAAGTTTGTCAACCAAGATTTCGGATTTATCTGTCGATAAACTTCAATATTATAAGGAAAAATTACAACTGGAAACTCCAAACCTTTCGATTTATGAATCGTCATAATTTGTACGGCATTTTCTGCTTCTGGCGCAACAATACTTAATTTATCTTTCTTTAAATTCCAGAAATCTAAAAACTGCTGAATGCTTGTTCCTTTTTGCTGACGCTCAAAAACAACATCTAAAAAAAACTGAATGTAAGCGTCCGATTCTTCTGACAAATGAAACGCTCTAATAATCTCTTCAATTTTTTCGTAAAACGGAAGTTTAGAAAAATTCTCAATATCAAAATGAATGTTAAAAGCAGAAACTTTATTAAAAAAGTCTGTGCTATTTTTTATATCAAATGATGCAATAAAAGCGTGTTTTTCTGTGGTAATATTTAAATGATTGTGTAAAAAATAACAGATATTTAGCCAAGTTTCTTGATCTTTTGGATGCTGAATTACCTGTAATAAATCAACAATAAAATTGACCTTTTCACTATTCTGAATTAACAAGGTTTCAGAAGAAACAATTTCTATTCCTTTTTCTGACAAATAATTAGCAACCACAACGCCTTCTTTTCTTCGTCTTACCAAAACACAGACATCTTTTCTAGAGAATTCAGAATCTAAATTGACAATTATTTCATGAACTTTTTTAGCATATTTTAAATCGTTTTCTTCTTTGTCGTCTTCTTTTTCAAGAAAATCAACAGATACAAATCCGCCAATTTTTTGTGTGGTGTTTTGTTTATTTCCATCTACAAAAAGTTGTTGATACATGGGGTTTTGAAAATGCCCAGAAACGAATTGAAAAAACGAATTATTAAAGTCGATAATTTCGCTATAACTTCTAAAATTTGTTTCCAATCCTTTTACTTCTTTAAAGACTTGAAACGGATTTGAAATTCGCTCATTTTGATCTTCAGAACCCAACTTTATAAACTGTTCTGCTTTTCCACCACGCCAACGATAAATGGCTTGTTTTCCATCGCCAACCAACATTAAATTACTCTTTTCTTGCGCCAATGCATTTTCTATCAATGGCACTAAATTTTGCCATTGCAACATAGATGTATCTTGCATTTCATCAATAAAATAATACATGTATTTTTGTCCAATTCTTTCGTAAATAAATGGCGCTGGTTCTTCTTTGATGTTGTTAGAAATCAACTGGTTGAATTCTGAAATTAACCGAATGTTATTTTCTTCTTTTATTGTTGATAATTCTGAATTTATTTTTGTTAAAACTGCTAACGGAATGATGCTTTTTAAAGCTAATTTATTTAATGTAAACTGCTGATGAATTTCTTTTAATTGCTCAAAAAAAGTAATTATTTCTGGCACAATACTTTCTATCGCAGCAACAACATTATCACTAGCAGATTTGTTATAATATTGATTGTTATCAATTGCTTTTTCAATGGTTTCACTTCGTTTTACAAAGTCAAAATTGAAGCCTTTTGTAGTTACATCATTAAAAAACTTCGGAACAGTGCTTCGCGTAAAATCTTTTGCTTCTAAATTTGCATCAGAAATTAGTTGCAGGCAATTTTCACCTATTTCAACAAAACGTTCTGTCAATTCTTTCTGATGTGCATTTAATTTCTTCTTTAAAGAAGTAAAATCGCTAATTGTTTTTGAATTTAATTTTTTAAAGTGTTTTGCATCTTCATCTTTCAATAAAATTTTTGCAAACT
>CAXICE010000263.1:0-2383 GCA_964022045.1 uncultured Polaribacter sp.
AATCCAAATTCTAGAAGAATGATGGTTTCTGCTTGGAATCCGAGTGTAATGCCAGATACTTCAGTTTCATTTTCAGAAAATGTAGCGAACGGCAAAGCAGCTTTGCCGCCGTGTCATGCATTTTTTCAGTTTTACGTTGCCGACGGAAAATTATCATGTCAATTGTATCAAAGAAGTGCAGATATCTTTTTAGGCGTTCCTTTTAATATTGGAAGTTATGCTTTGTTTACAATGATGATGGCGCAAGTTTGCGGTTATGAAGCAGGTGAGTTTATTCATACTTTTGGTGATGCTCATATTTATAACAATCATCAAGAACAATTAGAATTGCAATTATCTAGAGAATTACGTCCGTTGCCGACAATGAAAATCAATCCAAATATTACTTCAATTTTTGATTTTAAGTTTGAAGATTTTGAATTGGTAGATTATAATCCACATCCACATATTAAAGGAAAAGTTGCTATTTAAAATTACTGCTATGAAGAAAATAATTTTATTTGTTACTTTATTTTTCTGCGTTTTAAATATTCAATCTCAAGAAAAAATTTATACATTAACTGAGGTTGATGTTGCTCCAGAAATCTTAAAGTACCCTTTAGTTGATTCTTTAACCACTCAACAAAATTTTAAAAGAAATTTGAAAAGGTATATTGCGATTAACCTTGACCTTTTAGAATATTTTGAAAATAATAATGAAAAAACTAGAGTTTTTGTTGAGTTTGTTGTTTTAAAAAACGGTAAAGTAAAAGTATTGAGAACTAAAGGAAAATCTATAAAAGCAAAAAAAATTGCTGGAAATGTTTTTAAAAAAATGAAAAAGATGAAGCCGGCAAAACTGAACGAAGAAAAAGTTGATATGAAATTTATTATTCCAATTACTTTTGGTGGAATTATTTCAATTGATACTACAAAGAAAAACAGATGGTAACAATTATAGCTGCAATAGCAAATAACAACGCGTTAGGGAAAGACAATGATTTAATCTGGCATTTACCAGCCGATTTAAAACGTTTTAAAAAAGTAACTTCTGGTCATCATATTTTGATGGGAAGAAATACGTTTGAATCTATTGGAAAACCATTGCCGAACAGAACAACAGTTATCATCACTCGTAATGAAAACTATAAGCAAGAAGGCTGCATTGTTGTTGATAGTATTGAAAAAGCCATTGAAGTTGCTAAAAATGACGAACACATTTTTATTATTGGTGGCGCACAAATTTACAAGCAAGTTATCGAGAATAATTTGGCAGATGAGTTAGATATTACACAAGTACATCATTCTTTTGATGCTGATGTATTTTTTCCTGAAATTGATTTAAATATTTGGGAAGAAACTACAAGAGAAAATTTCTCTGCGGACGAAAAAAACAAATACAATTATAGTTTTATCAATTATAAAAAGAGAAAAGCTTAATTAGTAATTCAATCTCATTTTATATTTCTGTTCAGCAAATTTAAAATACCAATATAGTTTGTAATTTACTTCTAATCCGTAATCAACATTTTGCTGATAATCTATGATGTTTTCGTAGATATTTGAATTGTATTTTTGAGGGTTTCTTACTCTATTATTCCAGGCAGCAACATAAATTCTGTTTTTATTTTTTAAATAAGATTCAGAGTAATAATCTTTAGATCTAGCTGTATTGTTTAAATATGATGTAAATCCTTGATCAATAATAATTATTTGATATTCTAATGCTTCATTTTCTATAACAACTGGTTGTTCTTTTATCTCTGAATTATTTTTTGTTGGATAAGATCCACAGCTAATAATCAAAAAAGTAAAAACAAGTAAATAGGTGTAAAATCTTAGTGCTTTCATAATCAGTAATTTGTATAGTAAAGTTGCAAAAATTATTCCAAAAAACATTGATTTATTCAAGTTTTAACATTAATTTTCAAAACCAAACTTATTTATCATGCGAAAAATTATATTTCAATTATTTTTAGTGAGTATTCTAATCTCTTGTAATCAACAAGAAGTAAAAGAAACGACTTATAATATTTTAGACGAAAAAGACAGAGCAATATTACGAGATGAAATTATTGCAGATCGATTCAATAATTTACTTCCAAAATTAATGGATGAAACAGACATTGATATGTGGATTGTAATTTCTAGAGAATACAACGAAGATCCGGTAATAAAAACGATGTTGCCATCGGTTTGGTTAAATGCAAGAAGAAGAACGGTGTTGGTTTTTTATCGTGATAAAGCAAAAAACACCATAGAAAAATTAGCAGTTGCAAGATACGATGTTGGTAAAAACATAAAATCGGCTTGGAATAAAGAAGAAGAGCCAAATCAATGGAAAGCGTTGAATAGGATTATCGAAGAAAGAAATCCGAAGAAAATTGGCGTAAATATTTCAAAA
>CAXICE010000264.1:0-2379 GCA_964022045.1 uncultured Polaribacter sp.
TGCAAAAATCTGTAATTCAAATGAAAAATGAATTAGAGAAAATTAAAGAACAAATCTTAAACGTACTTTAGTTTTATGGATAATTTTGAAGGTAAATTATTTGTTTTTTCTGCACCATCTGGATCTGGTAAAACAACCATTGTTCGCCATTTATTAGCGCAAGAAAAATT
This sequence comes from uncultured Polaribacter sp., assembly GCA_964022045.1. GTDB lineage: Bacteria > Bacteroidota > Bacteroidia > Flavobacteriales > Flavobacteriaceae > Polaribacter. The sequence goes on from CAXICE010000264.1 coordinate 171, forward strand.
CAATTTAGAGTTTTCAATTTCGGCAACTTCTAGAGAAGCTAGAGGAGAAGAAATACACGAAAAAGATTATTATTTTATTTCTTTAAAAGACTTTAAACAACATATAAAAAATGAAGATTTTTTAGAATGGGAAGAGGTGTATAGAGATAATTTTTACGGAACTTTAAAAAGTGAAGTAGAAAGAATTTGGGCACAAGGAAAACACGTAATTTTTGACATTGATGTTGCTGGTGGATTAAGAATAAAAAAGAAATTTCCAGAGAAAACATTGGCCGTTTTTGTAAAGCCACCAAGTATTGATGAGTTAAAAATTCGTCTAAAAAAACGTAAAACAGAAAACGACGAGAAAATAAATATGCGTATTGCTAAAGCTTCTGTAGAATTAGCAACAGCACCACAATTTGATAAAATTATTAAAAATTACGACTTAGATGTTGCTTTAAAAGAAGCAGAAAAATTAGTTGGAGAGCATATAGGTTTAGAATAAGTTTAAAATGAACATCGGTTTATATTTTGGTACTTTTAATCCAATTCATGTTGGGCATTTAATCATTGCCAATCACATGGTTGAGAATTCTGATTTAGATGAAATCTGGATGGTGGTTACACCACACAATCCGTTTAAGAAAAAAAGTTCTTTGTTAGATAATTATCACCGATTGCAATTGGTTGATTTAGCTACAGAAAATTACCCGAAAATTAAATCATCTAAGATTGAGTTCGATTTACCACAACCTAATTATACGGTAAACACTTTAGTGCATATTTCAGAAAAATATCCGCAGTATAATTTTAGTTTAATTATGGGCGAAGACAATTTAAAAAGTTTACATAAATGGAAAAATTATGAAACTATTTTAGATCATCATCATGTTTACGTGTATCCAAGAATTTCTGAAGGAAAAAAAGCAACACAATTTGATAATCACCCAAAAATTCATAAAATAGATTCACCAATAATTCAAATCTCTTCAACACAAATTCGTAAGGGAATTCAAGAGGAAAAAAACATACAGCCAATGTTGTCAAATTCGGTTTGGAAATATATTGATGAGATGAATTTTTACAGAAAATAGTTTCCCTATTTTTTCGTTGTATATTTGTAATTCATAGAAAAAAATCCGTGGCAAAAAAGAAACAAAAAAAGAGTAAATTCAGACAAAAAATAACCAATAAATATAGATTGGTTGTTCTAAACGAAGACACGTTTCAAGAACGTTTGTCTTTTAAGTTAACCATCTTAAATATCTTTGTATTTGGTAGTCTTTTTTCAATCATTTTAATTGCTTTAACAACGGTTTTAATTGCGTATACACCAATTAGAGAATACATTCCTGGTTATACTTCTACACAATTAAAGAAGGATGCTTCAAGGTTGTTATACGAAACGGATTCTATAAAAAACAGACTGCGTTTAATTGAGAATTATACAAAGGTTTTATTACCAATTTTATCTGGAGATGATCCAATTACAGAAATAGATTTCGATTCTTTAAAAAAGAGCAGTCTTACAGATGTAGATGAGAAAAAGTTAGACGCAACAAAAGCAGATTCTTTGTTTAGAGAAAAAATTGAGAGTAAAGATCGTTTTCCGTTATTTGATAAAGCAGAAAATAAAATTGATATGGTCTTTTTTGCTCCAATCACAGGGAATATCACACAAGAATTTAATGCAGATAATAAACATTTTGCAGTTGACATTTCACAAAAAACAGGAACGCCTGTAAAAGCCATTGAAGACGGAAGAGTAATTTTTTCTGAATGGACTACAGAAACCGGTTATGTGATAATTATTGAACATGGAACAGGTTTTATTTCTGTGTACAAACACAATGGTGCACTGTTAAAAGAGCAAGGCGATTTTGTAAAATCTGGTGAAGCAATTGCAACTGTTGGTTCTACCGGAGAATTAACAACGGCACCGCATTTACATTTCGAATTGTGGTATAATGGTTATCCTGTAAACCCTTTGAATTATATAGATTTTAAATAAATGAGCGTTAAATCTTTTTTTGCAATTCCGTTTGCCAAATCTGTTAGAAAAAGTGTGTACAAATGGGCAAATAATCCGCATAAAACACAAGAAAAAGTTTTTCAATATTTAATAAAAGAAGGCAAAAAAACAGTTTTTGGAAAGGATCACGATTTTGACTCAATCAACAATTATGACGATTTTAAAAAACGTGTAAAAGTTCAAGATTACGAAGGT
>CAXICE010000265.1:0-2377 GCA_964022045.1 uncultured Polaribacter sp.
TTGAAACAATTTTTGCAAACGAAACGTATTTTGATGCGAGTTGCGAAATTCAAAACTCTGATTGGTTGATTTCTTCGGAAGAGTTAAAACACGAAATGTCACTTCGAGCGCAGTCGAGAAATCTAGTTATTATTTCTGTTTTAGAAAACTTAAAAACTCCGTTTAAAATCGATAAAGAAATTCCGATTCAGCAATTAAATGTTGATGAATTTCAAATTGATAATTCGAAAAAATATGTGTTAGTTTGTCAAAAAGGAATTACAAGTTATAAGGCAACACAAATACTGAAAGAAAGATTTCCAAATGCAAACATTTTAAGTTTAGCTGGTGGAATAAATGATTACTAAATGACAAATCCAATACAATTTTATACGCAAGAAAAGGCGCAATTAGAAACTGAATTAGCGAGTTTAAAAAAGAAACTATTTAATATTAGTGCTTTTCGTTTTGCGGTGTTTTGTGCAACTATTTTCGGAATTTATTTTTTCTTCGGAAACGGTTTAACGATTTCTATTATTGCGCTTTTAGGTTTTACCGTTTTTGCTTTGTTACTGGTTGTGAATGCTAAAAAGCAAAAGGAAAAAGAAATTTTAGTTTCAAAAATTAACATCAATTCTGTAGAGATTTCTGTTCTAAACGGAGATTATAAAAACTTAAAACCGGGTACCGAATTTGTAAACCCAAATCACTTTTATAGCAACGATATTGATCTATTTGGTATTGGTTCTTTTTTTCAATATTCCAACAGAACAGCAACTGAAGAAGGCGCAAAAGCATATGCGAATTTGTTAACTGAAAATAACATTAACAATATTGAAGAAAAGCAAAAAACAATTGTAGAATTAGCTAAAAATGTAAAATGGAGACAACATTTTACAGCAATTGCAGGTATGGTAAAAGTGCAATTTAGTGCCCAATCAATTTTAAATTATTTAAAAAATTACAAAACCATTCTGCCTTCGTTTTTTGAATCTTTTGTAAAAGTATTTTCATTGATTTCGGTTGCATTAATTTTGTTTGTTAGCTTTAGTATAATTCCGTTTACATTTTTAGTTGTTTGGTTTTTTATTGGATTGATAATCTCTGGATCACAAGTAAAAAAGACAAGTTTTATTTATAATAAATCAAGCAAAGCAAAAGAAACCTTTAAGCAATATTATCAGTTGTTAAATGAGATTGAAAATCAATCTTTTTCTTCAGAATTATTAAAAGAGAATCAACAAAATTTACAATCAGAAAAAGAAAAAGCATCTGTAATATTTCAAAAATTTTCTAGAATTTTAGATTCCTTTGATCAACGAAATAATATTATGATTGCAGTAGTTGGAAATGCTTTATTTCTTTGGGATATTCAAAACGCTGTAAAAGTAGAAAAATGGATTTCTAGTTATCATCACACTGTAGAAAAATGGTTTGAAGTCATCACTTTTTTCGATTCTCAAAATACATTGGCAAACTTTTCTTACAATCATCCAACGTTTGTTTTGCCAGAGATTTGTAATGCATCAAACATTATAAAAGCATCAAAATTAGGACATCCATTATTGAATTCTGAAAAAAGAATTGACAATGATTTTGTAATTAATAAAGAGCAATTTTTTATTGTTACTGGTGCAAATATGGCAGGAAAAAGTACATTTTTAAGAACCGTTTCTTTAACAATGGTTATGGCGAATATTGGTTTGCCAGTTTGTGCGGAAACTATAAAATACAATCCGATTAAACTAATTACAAGCATGCGAACTTCAGATTCTTTAGCGGATGATGAATCGTATTTTTATTCTGAATTAAAGCGTTTAAAATTTATTGTTGACACAATTGAAACTGAAGATTATTTTATCATTTTAGATGAAATTTTAAAAGGAACAAATAGTAAAGACAAAGCAATTGGTTCTAAAAAGTTTGTAGAAAAATTAAGTAAATCTAAATCGACCGGAATTATTGCAACACACGATGTTAGTTTGTGTGAATTAGAGAATGAGTTGAAAGATGTAGAAAATTACTTTTTTGATGCGCAAATTAATGATGATGAATTGCATTTTGATTATACATTAAAAGAAGGAGTTTGTAAGAATATGAATGCTTCTTTCTTGTTGAAAAAAATGGAAATTATTTGATTGAATTTACAAAGTTGAAAAAAGGGGCAAAGTTGCAAAGTAAATAAAAACTGATTACTGCAAGTGCTAACTGAATACTGAAACTAAGGATGCGCGTTTACCCAAACTTCGCCATCAGAAAAATGTTCTTTTTTCCAAATAGGAACTGTTTCTTTTAACGTATCAATTGCAAACTGACAAGCTTTAAAAGCAGCAATTCTGTGTTTTGCAGAAGCAGTAATAATTACAGGAATATCGCCAATTTGCAACATTCCTTCTGC
>CAXICE010000266.1:0-2368 GCA_964022045.1 uncultured Polaribacter sp.
TTCTAAATCTTTTCTATATGGCTTTCCACTTTTCTTTAAAGCATCATATTCTTTTGCTCTTTGAAAGTAATCTACATATACCTGTTCAACACCCATTCTTGTTTGTGGAAATCTAAAACTATTTGTAGAACGAGATTGTTTTACATTTTCACCTAAAGCAAACTTGATGAATTTTGGTGAATTTTTATACACCATATCTTCAGCAGTTTCTCCCCATTTAAGTTTGATAATTGCAGATCTTCCTCCAATAGGATTTGCAGAACCGTGTAATAATTGCGCTGATGTAACACCACCAGCTAAATTTCTGTAGATGTTCATATCTGCAGGGTTAATTGCATCTTCCATTGTAACTTCTGCAACAGAATTGTGCCCAGATTCGTTAGATGAAGACAAAGCAATATGCGTATGTTCATCAATAATTCCGGCAGTTAAATGCTTTCCAGTAGCATCAACAACTCTTGCACCGCGTGCTCTTAAATTTTTACCAATTTTAGAAATCTTACCATCTTTTAATAAAACATCTGTGTTTTTAAGAATACCAGCTTTTTCGCTTGTCCAAACCGTTGCATTTTTAAATAAAATTGTTTCTTGTCTAGGTTTAGAAGTAAATCCGTAACCAACGTTAGGATACGTTACTGGAGAAATAAATGGCTTTGCAGCATTGGTTTTTTTCTTCTTTTTAGCTACTTTCTTTTTTGTAGAATTCTTTTTAAATGCCGTCCAAGTAGAATGGTTTCCATATTGATCTACAACTGAGCCCGAAAAGCTATTTTGATTGGCATCTAAAGTTCCAACAAAACGAGTAAACTTAGTACTGTTATTTTGGTTATTTAAGGTGATAGAAACCCAATTGTCTTTAAAAGAGAATTTAGATTTCACTTTTGCTTTTCCGTTTTTTAAACTTCCTTTTTGTTTTCCTGGAGTTCCAGAAATAGTAAGATTTAAAGTTTTGTTATTGTAAGATAATGTGTACTCTCCGCTTGCATCCACAGGATTCATTTCAGAAATCACAAATTGATCACCTTGAACCCAGTTTTCAAAAATCTTGGTTGAAGCATCAAAAATAGGACCTGATGTAATTAAGAAATTCGCATAACTTCCGTTTTGTAAGGTTCCAATAATATCAGATTTTCCTAATAATTTAGCTGGAACTGTAGTTAACGCTTCTAATGCTTTGGTTTCATTTAATCCATAAGAAATTGCTTTCTGAATGTTTTTCTGAAAACTAGAAAGCGACTTTAATGTATGTGTAGTAATAGTAAAGTTTACATTATTCTTTGCTAAAACAGCTAAGTTAGTTGGTTCTTGATTCCATCTTCTCATATCAACTAATTCTAATTGATTTGCTAAAGCAGGGTTTGAAACATCATACGCTTTTCTAAAATTAACAGGAACAATCATCGTTGCGTTCATGTTTTTAATTTGGTCAATATTTTCATATTCGTAACCAGAACCTACAAAACTATATTGAACTCCGCTTTCGTCACCAACTTTATCAGCTCTAATTGCGTTTAAATTATTTCCTCCAACATCAAAAATTTGAGTCAAGTTTTTGTTTGCAATTAATGCTTCTAAAGATAAATCTCTATTTTTAGCATTTCCACTTTCATACCATTTAGCATCCATATAAACTTGTCTTAACAAAGCTGTAGATCCCATAAATGAAGTTGGATATGCTTGTCTTGACATTCTACTTTTTCTGAATGAAAGATATTGTGCAGATTTAGTGTCAATAATTCTATATGCGTCAGAAGAATTTGTATTTAAAGCGACTAAAACTCCGTTTCCACGAATAATTCCGTCTTGTAAATGTGTATTTACAACTCCAAATCCGGCTTTTAACATGGCACTAGCTTTTCCTTTATTAAAAGCAAAACTAGAAAATGCATCTGTTTCTGGTCTGATGTGATCATTCCAATAATATCCAGATCTACCAGCTTCGTATTGTCTACTTCTGCTTGCATTTCTTGGTGGCGTTGGATTTTTAATTCCGAAATTAGAATACACTTCTATAAAAGAAGGATAAATTGTTTTTCCAGAAAGATCTACAGTTTTTGTGCCTTTTGGAATTGAAACACGTTTACCAACCGAAACAACTTTACCATCTTTTACAAGTAGTGTTCCTTTGTTGATAATCTGTGTTGGTGTTACATAAATTTTTGCATTGGTAAAAGCTACAGTTGTGTTTTTTGTAGTCTTAACACCAGTGTTTGTTGGAAAATATTCTTGTGCTTGTACAACCAAAGTTGACAAAAACAAAAATAGTAGTAGTGTTTTTTTCATTTAGATTAGTGTTTGTTTAGAACGTAAATTTAGCATTCTGTTTTTAAAGTAAAACCAAAAGATATTAAGTTTTACTAACAATTGT
>CAXICE010000267.1:0-2355 GCA_964022045.1 uncultured Polaribacter sp.
CAAAAGAAATATTTGGAACAAAAACGCCGTCCATAATATCAATATGAAACCAATCTGCTTCACTATTATTAACCATTTCGATGTCGCGTTGTAAATTGGCAAAATCTGCCGCTAAAATTGAAGGTGCAATTAACTTACTCATTTTGTTTGTTGTTGTGTTTAGTTGCTGCAAAGATACTTAATTCGTCATTACAAGGAAGAATGACGAAGTAATCTTTTTGATAAAACTAATTATGAAATTGTTTCGTTTCTCTCGTAATGACATAAACAAAAAAAACTCTCGAAATAAATTCGAGAGTTTTTAATATTTTATTTTAAGCCTGAGTGAGATACTTAATGCAATCTGTGATTGCTATCCTAAGTATGTCATTAAAATTTTACTTCTAGATGTATGTTTTAATCTACGAATAGCTTTTTCTTTAATTTGACGAACACGCTCACGAGTTAAATCGAAAGTTTCACCAATTTCTTCTAAGGTCATTGGTTGATGTTCACCTAAACCAAAATATAATTTTACAACATCCGCTTCTCTTGGAGTTAAAGTCTCTAAAGCTCTAGAGATTTCTACTCTTAAAGATTCGTGTAATAAAGATTTATCTGGATTTGGAGATTCTCCTGAATTTAAAACATCGTATAAATTAGAATCTTCACCTTCAATTAATGGCGCATCCATTGATACGTGACGACCAGAATTTTTCATTGATTCTTTTACGTCATTTACAGTCATGTCTAATTTCTTAGCAATTTCTTCTGCGCTTGGTGGACGTTCGTTTTCTTGCTCTAAGAAAGCGTACATTTTATTAATTTTGTTAATAGAACCAATTTTATTTAATGGCAAACGTACAATTCTAGATTGTTCTGCTAATGCTTGTAATATTGATTGACGAATCCACCAAACAGCATAAGAGATAAATTTAAAACCACGCGTTTCATCAAAACGTTTTGCTGCTTTAATCAACCCTAAATTACCTTCATTAATTAAATCTGGTAAGGTTAATCCTTGATTTTGATATTGTTTTGCAACCGAAACAACGAAACGTAAATTTGCTTTTGTTAATTTTTCTAAGGCAATTTGATCACCAGCTTTTATTCGTTGTGCTAATTCTACTTCTTCATCAGCAGTAATTAAATCTACTTTTCCAATTTCTTGTAAATATTTATCTAACGATGCGGTTTCTCTATTGGTAACCTGCTTGGTGATTTTTAGTTGTCTCATCTATTTTTTCTGGTTTTATTAAAGATTAATAGTACTCTACATCTACTTATACGTTAAATATGGAGTTAATGTTACAAAAAGATAACTTTTTTATGTTAAAAAATAAATATTTTTTTGTAACTTGCTCTCTGATAGGTATTGGGGGATTTCTATCAAAAAAAGCAAAAAGCCATTTACTTTCGTAAATGGTTTTTTTATTTTGATTGTTTTTAGTTTAAAATAAACCGTTTATTTGAGCATCAATTCGGTCAATTATATATCCTAAATCTTCAGGTTTGTCAACAAAATCTAAGTTGTCAACATCAATAATTAACAACTTTCCTTTTGTATAAGTAGTAATCCAAGCTTCGTAACGTTCGTTAAGTCTACTTAGGTAATCAATGCTGATTGAATTCTCATAATCTCTTCCTCTTTTATGAATTTGCCCAACTAAATTAGGAATACTTGAGCGTAAATAAATTAATAAATCTGGTGGAGTAACCAATTTTTCCATCAACTCGAATAATGAGCTGTAGTTTTGATAATCTCTATTGGTCATCAATCCCATTGCATGAAGGTTTGGCGCAAAAATATGTGCATCTTCATAAATAGTTCTGTCTTGTATAATTTTTTTACCAGTTTCTCTTAATTCTAAGATTTGTCTAAACCTACTGTTTAAAAAGAAAACTTGTAAGTTAAAAGACCAACGTTCCATTTCTGCATAAAAATCATCCAAATAAGGATTTTCTTCAACAGATTCAAAATGAGGTTTCCAGTTGTAATGTTTTGCTAATAATTTGGTTAAAGTTGTTTTACCAGCTCCAATATTTCCTGCAATGGCTACATGCATAATTTAGTGTTTCTATAAAGTTTGAAAAGGGTTGATAAAGTTAATCAAATTTTAGAATTAGCAATGCATTTAGCAAATCAATTTATAGCCATAACCTCTAACGTTCACAATTTGAATGTTTTCATCGCTTTTTAATTTCTTTCTAAGTTTGGTGATAAAAACATCCATGCTTCTTGCGTTAAAGAAATCATCATTTCCCCATAATTTATTAAGAATATAGGTTTTCTCTGAAACAGAATTTTTGTTTTGTGTTAAAATAAAAAGCAGTTCAGATTCTCTATGAGTAAGTGTGGCTTCTTTGTTGTTAAAA
>CAXICE010000268.1:0-2344 GCA_964022045.1 uncultured Polaribacter sp.
CTGTTTATTTTTGCTAAATCATCATTTCCTTTTGTTCCTGATGGATACGCATTGATAAAATCAGAAACATCACCATTAAAAATAATATTATCACCAGGTTTTGCTAAAAATGCAAATTGAGAGGATTTTGCAGGATAATATCCACGTCCAGATCTTTTAATTGTGCGTTCTACATTTGGCCAAAAAACAATGTGTTCTGCTTTGTTGATTTTTGCTGTGTAAGTAAATTTTCCGTTTTCAACAAAAATAGAATCTGAATATCTTTTTCCATTGCTATCTCTTACACTTCTAGACATGTAGTTGGTATCTAAACCTTTTATAGTTCCACTTACTGTAAAAGAATCTGTTGGAACTTTTGCTTCATCATTACAAGAAGTAAAGAACGCTACCGTAAGTACGAATAAACTACTTTTTAAAATGTTTTTTAGTGTCATTTTGTTGAGCTTTTGGTTTGTTTTGCTGTTGAGGTTTTTCTCCTTTCGCGGGCATTGGACCTCGTAAATGAATGACTAATCCATTTAAGAAATTACGTAAAAATTGATCGCCACATTCCATGTATTTTGGATGGTCTTCACTTCTAAAAATAGCACCAAGCTCACTTTTACTTACTTTAAAATCTACTAAAGAACAGATTTCAATAATGTCTGTATCGCGCAGTTTATGTGCTACACGTAATTTTTTAAAAATATCGTTGTTTGTTAATCCCATATAACAAAAATAGTTATTTGGATTAAGTATTTAGTTCTAAGCAAGAATAATTATTGAAGAAAGCTAAATGAAATTGAAAATTTAATCTACCATTTGGAAAATAGCAACTGCATAAATTGCGAATCGTGCAAAACGAAATAATCCAAATAAGACTACGTTTTTAAAAGAGTATTTTATCATTCCGGCAGTTAAGCAAGTTATCGAAAAAGGGATTGGTAATAATGCGCCAGCTAGAATTAAAAAACCACCCCATTTGCTGGTGTTTTTTAACGATTTCGCCATTTTAACTTCTAGGAAATTTCTTACTTTATCAATCCTTAAAGTTGCTCTTCCGATAAAGTATGTAATCAATCCACCTGTATAAGAAAGTGTTGCTAAAATTGCTAATGTTATAACAGGATCATCTGTTTTTTTAGACCAAGCAATAAAAATTTCAGGCGGAATAATTCCTAATAAAGTTTCTGAAGTAAAGAATACAGCTAAAACCCCAAAAGTTGAAAAAGTTTCAGTCATGTGTTCTAAACCATCATTGATGTTGTACACATACTTGTTGAATAAAATCAAACCGACAACTACTAAAAAAATGGGAATAATTGCTTTGCGAATACTTTTTCCAACAAATGCATAAAAACCAGTGTATTTATAATACTGATGGATTAACCTGGTTTTAGATTTCTTTCTTTTTTTCTTTTGATTGCTCATTTAATTGAATTAAATTTCTTTTTTAGCAAAAACAAATATACTGTTTTGTTGTTTTTAGAACTAATAAAAAAATGAGTTTTAATAAAAAAATGATTGCTTATAATTTTGCAATTGCAGCTTCTGCACAGCGTTCTCCATCCATTGCTGCAGAAATAATTCCGCCAGCATAACCACCGCCTTCTCCACAAGGAAATAATCCTTCAATTTCTGGATGTTCTAAATTGTCTTTTCTTGGAATGTTTACAGGTGATGAAGTTCTAGACTCTACACCTACAATGTTGGCTTCGTTAGTATTGTATCCATGCATTTTTTCGCCAAAAGCCTTAAAACCTTTTCGCAATCTTCCGCCAATAATTTTAGGTAATAAAGAATGTAGTGGAGCAGATTTTAATCCTGGTTGATAGGAAGTTGAATTCAATTCTGGAGATAATGTTCCGTCTATAAAATCGGTTAATCTTTGCGCAGGAGCAACTTGACTTCTTCCACCAGATGTAAAAGCCAATCGTTCTAAATCTTTTTGAAACTCTAATCCTTTTAAAGGACCAAATTTTTCATATTTAGCAAAATCTTTATCAATATTTAATTCAACAACAATTCCAGAATTTGCATACAAATTATTTCTTCTACTTGGTGACATTCCGTTGACGACAACTTCGCCATTTGCAGTTGCTGCCGGAACGATAAATCCGCCAGGACACATACAAAAAGAATACACGCCACGTTCGTTAACTTGTTGCACTAAACTGTATGCTGCGGCTGGTAATAATTCGTTTCTATTCCCTTCACAATGATATTGAATTGAATCAATTATTTGCTGCGGATGTTCTACACGAACTCCCATTGCAAACGATTTTGCTTTGATTGCAATTTCTTTTTTATGTAACAATTCGTAAATATCTCTTGCCGAATGTCCGGTTGCTAAAATGACAGAATT
>CAXICE010000269.1:0-2337 GCA_964022045.1 uncultured Polaribacter sp.
CTTTTTGTAATAAACCAACATCCAAATTATAATGTTTTACAGGATTTACACAAGCAGCTTGCAATACTTTAAAAACATCAATTTGGTTGGCAATTGCTCTTTCACACAATTGATTGATGTGTCCCAACAACAAATCGTCTGGATGTTTATCATCAGAACAAAACATCATATTTTGATAATTTTCTGGCAATAAACCAATCAACGCTTCAAAGTTTTTTGCTGCACTTCCTTCACGAATAATTACTTTCATTCCTTTTTGCAGTTTCTCTAAAGCTTCATCATATGTGAAACATTCATGATCGGTAGAAATTCCTGCAGCAATATATTTAGTAACGTCATTTCCTCTTAAACCCGGCGCATGACCATCAATGGGTTTGTTATTATTTTTTGCGTGTTCAATCTTTTTCAAAACTTCTGCATCGTCAAATAAAACACCTGGATAATTCATCATTTCTGCCAAATATTTGATATCTGGATTTTCCATCATCAATTTAATATCGTCAGAATCAATAATTGCTCCAGCACTTTCAAAAGAAGTTGCTGGCACACAACTTGGCGCGCCAAAATTAAATTTCAACGGAACTTTCTTTCCGTTTTCAATCATAAAATCGACACCTTTTACACCCAACACATTTGCGATTTCGTGCGGATCAGAAACTGTGGCAACAGTTCCGTGAACAACCGCAATTTTTGCAAATTCAGACGGAACCAACATCGAACTTTCTATATGAATATGCGCATCTACAAAACCTGGCAGAATGTAATTTTCTATAGAATGATTCGATTTTCTAACGGCTTTTATTTTCCCGTTTTCAACTTCAACTTCGCCTTTAAAAATCTGTTTATTCTGTATGTCTACTATATTTCCTTGAACTATCATATAAAAAAAATCTTACACAAATATAATTATTGTTGATAGTATTTTAACCGAGTTCGGTAGCATATTATTAAAAATTGAATAATTACAATGGAACCTTTATATAATTGATTATTTTTAGTGATTAAAACAAGCGATTTGAAAAGATTATTTTTTATTGTTCTAAGTATTTTATTAATTGGTTGTAAATCTAAAAATGATAAAAAATCAACTGATTTCAAATATTTAGAATTCAGCGAAAACATTTTAAACTATCAAGTAACTCCTAAAAACAAATTTGATAAATCTGGATTGATGTTTTCAGATCAAGGCGCTTGGTTTGCGTATAGTTTTCCAAATCCAAAAAGCAAGATTTCTGGTTTTTCTGGGCCTTTTTTAATGACGCAACAAAACGGAATTTGGAGCAGTGCTTCACTTACTAATTTAATTATTGAAAATAATTCTTGGGCTTCTCATTCAATAAAAAGTTACAACAGTCATTTAGAACAAACCTTTTTGTCAGACAACTTAGAACTGAAACAAGAATTGTTTTTTTCTTCTGGAAACACTGCAATTATAAAATCGACTATAAGGAATATTAGTAAATCTGCTAAAAAAATAAACTATTATTTTAAAAATGAAACTCTTTTGGCTGACGGATTAAAATTATCGACTGATAAAAACCAATTGATTATAAATTCTTCAAAAACCGATGCAATTGGTCATGTTGTTTTTCCAAATGAAATAATATTGAAATCAACTGACAACTCTTATGTTTCAAATAAAATCAGCATCGATTTAAAACCAAACGAAATTAAAGAATTCACGATTTCTCAATCATTTGTTTTTAAAGAATATTCGTGGAATGATGAATTAAAGTCGATACAAAACTCAAATTTTGAAACGGTTTTAAACACACGAAAGTCAGAAAAAAATGCACAATTAAAAGCAATCATCAATAACAGAAAAACACAATTTTCTGATGATATGTATGCAGAAGTTTTAGCAAAATCTCATTTAACGTTACAAAACAATTGGCGAATTCCAGCTGGAGAAATCAAGCAAGAAGGTTTATTTCCGAGTTATCACTACAAATGGTTTAACGGGTTTTGGTCTTGGGATTCTTGGAAGCATTCGGTCGGATTATCTTTTTATAATACCGAATTGGCAAAGAAACAAATCAAATTAATGTTTGAATTTCAAAACGAAGATGGTTTTGTTGCTGATTGCGTATATAGAGATACAAACATAGAAAAACACAATTATAGAGATACAAAACCGCCTCTTTCTGCTTGGGCAGTTTCTAAAATTTACACTAAAGATAGAGACATAGAATTTGTAAAATACATGTATCCAAAATTAAAATTATATCATCAGTTTTGGTACAATAAAAGAGATCATGACAAAGATGGATTGTGTGAATATGGTTCTACAGACGGAAGTTTAATTGCAGCAAAATGGGAAAGCGGAATGGATAACGC
>CAXICE010000270.1:0-2335 GCA_964022045.1 uncultured Polaribacter sp.
AAGTAGCAGCATAAGTTGCTAACTTTTTATTGATTGATGTTTTACTGTTACTTCCTGCAAATGCTAGTATTTTTTTCATCTATTTATTTTTTTATTGTAAATGTATGATGTCATTAAAAAAATCAAAGCCAATAATGCTCCCATTTGTTCACCATCTCCAATCATGTAATGTGCAAAAAACGCCAACACAAAGTTGAAAAAGAATCCAGCATATGCCCATTCAACAATTGTTTTCTTTTGTAAGAACCAAAGTACAATTAATCCTAAAATTTTAGCAAAAGCTAGCGGATAAATAATATACACAGGGAAACCAAAACTTGTAAAAGCTTTAGAAATCTCCTCATTATTAAATAGATACATACTCACAGAAAAGAACATTAACAAGGTTAACAATCCTGTTGATACATAAAATATTATTTTATTTGTTTTCATTTTATTTATTTTAAAATTCTACACAAAATTACAATTAATTATTTTATTTTCCAAGGAATATATTTCCATGAATTTTATTAACTCAAATAATGACTCGTTTTTGTACCTTAGCCCTTCAAATTTTATACACAATATTTAATGGATATTAACTTCAATAAAAACGAAGATCACAATAAACTTTTAATTTCAGATTTACGTCAACGTTTTGCCAAAGTAAAACTTGGCGGCGGACAAAAACGTATTGATAAACATCACGAAAAAGGAAAAATGACTGCTCGTGAGCGAATTGATTATTTAATAGATTCTGATAAGAAATCTATTGAAATTGGAGCTTTTGCTGGTGAAGAAATGTACGAAGAACATGGCGGTTGTCCTTCAGGCGGTGTTGTTGTAAAAATCGGATATATAAAAGGAAAGCAATGTATTGTTGTTGCAAATGACGCAACGGTAAAAGCTGGTGCGTGGTTTCCTATCACAGGAAAAAAGAATTTACGCGCTCAAGAAATAGCGATAGAAAATAAATTACCAATTATTTATTTAGTTGATTCTGCTGGAGTTTATTTACCAATGCAAGACGAAATTTTTCCTGACAAAGAACACTTTGGAAGAATTTTTAGAAATAATGCTGTAATGAGCAGCATGGGAATCACACAAATTTCTGCAATTATGGGAAGTTGTGTTGCTGGTGGCGCATATTTACCAATTATGAGTGATGAAGCTATAATTGTTGATAAAACTGCAAGTATTTTTTTAGCGGGAAGCTATTTGGTAAAAGCAGCAATTGGCGAATCTATTGACAATGAAACTTTGGGTGGCGCAACTACACATTGCGAAATTTCTGGAGTTACAGATTACAAAGCAAAAGATGATAAAGACGCTTTAGATAAAATTAAATTTATTGTAGATAAAATTGGTGATGCAGATAAAGCCGGCTTTAGTAAAAAAGTAGCTTTTCCTCCAAAAGAAAATGAAGAAGAAATTTTTGGGATTCTTCCAAAAGAAAGAAATGCACAATATGATATGTTAGAAATTATCAAACGTTTGGTTGATAATTCTGAATTTGAACAATATAAAGAAGGTTACGGACAAACCATTTTAACAGGTTATGCTAGAATTGATGGTTGGGCTGTTGGTATTGTTGCCAATCAACGTAAATTAGTAAAAACTAAAAAAGGAGAAATGCAGTTTGGCGGAGTTATTTATAATGATTCAGCTGATAAAGCAACGCGTTTTATTGCCAATTGTAATCAGAAAAAAATTCCGTTAGTATTCTTACAAGATGTAACAGGATTTATGGTTGGAAGTAAATCTGAACATGGCGGAATTATAAAAGATGGCGCAAAAATGGTAAATGCAGTAAGCAACTCTGTGGTTCCAAAATTTACAATTGTTATAGGTAATTCTTACGGAGCTGGCAATTATGCAATGTGTGGAAAAGCTTACGACCCAAGGTTAATTGCTGCTTGGCCAAGCGCTGAATTAGCAGTTATGAGTGGGAATTCTGCAGCAAAAGTTTTATTACAAATTGAAACTGCATCACTTAAAAAACGAGGAGAAGAAATTACTCCTGAAAAAGAAGCCGAATTATTTGACAAAATAAAGTCGCGTTATGACAATCAAATTTCACCATATTATGCAGCTGCAAGAATCTGGACAGATGCCGTAATTAATCCTTTAGACACAAGAACTTGGGTTTCTATGGGAATTGAAGCTGCCAATAATGCACCAATAGAAAAGCCTTTTAATATGGGGGTTTTACAAGTTTAAAATTTAAGGAAAGATTGAAAAATTAAATAATTTAGAAATTACAACAAAACAATATTTATAGAAATGGGAAGAGCATTCGAATTTAGGAAAGCAAGAAAAATGAAACGTTGGTCTGCAATGGCAAAAACATTTACCA
>CAXICE010000271.1:0-2329 GCA_964022045.1 uncultured Polaribacter sp.
ATAAAAATCAGCTAGAACCAAAGCAGTTAAAGCTTCTACAATAGGAATTGCTCTTGGTACAACACAAGGATCGTGTCTCCCTTTTCCATGGATTTCTGTCAAATTTCCTTCAGAATCTATGGTTTGCTGATTCTGCATGATTGTAGCTACAGGTTTAAAAGCTACACGAAAATAAATATCCATTCCGTTGCTAATTCCACCTTGAATTCCGCCCGATAAATTGCTTTCAGTTTTTCCATCTGCATTAAAAACATCGTTGTGTTCAGAACCTTGCATTTTTGCGCCACAGAATCCGCTACCAAATTCAAAACCTTTTACCGCGTTTATAGATAACATTGCTTTTCCTAATTCTGCATGTAATTTATTAAAAATCGGTTCTCCTAATCCAACAGGAACATTTTGTGCAACACAAGTTATTGTTCCGCCAATTGTATCGCCAGCTTTTTTAATCTCCTTGATTTTGGTAATCATTTTTTCTGCGGATATTGCATCCGGACAGCGAACTATATTATCATCTGTTTTAGAAAAATCTAAATCCTGATAAGGTTTATCAATAAAAATATCGCCAACAGAAGACGTAAATGCGTTGATATTTATATGTGCAATTAATTGTTTTGCCAATGCGCCAGCAACTACCCAATTGGCAGTTTCGCGTGCAGAGGATCTTCCGCCGCCACGAAAATCTCGAGTTCCAAATTTTTTGTCGTACGTATAATCTGCGTGAGAAGGACGGTAAATATTTGTGTTGTGAGAATAATCTTTTGACTTCTGATTGGTATTCTGAATTTGAAATCCGATAGAAGTTCCAGTAGTAATTCCTTCAAAAATTCCTGATAAAAATTGAACAGTATCTGGTTCTTTACGTTGAGTAACAATGGCAGATTGTCCTGGTTTTCTTCTATCTAATTCTTTTTGGATAGCATCAAAATCAACTTTCATTCCTGCTGGAAATCCATCTATAACTCCGCCAATTGCAACACCATGCGATTCGCCAAAAGTGGTTAATTTTAATAAGTTTCCGAAAGAATTAAACATCGATTTTAATTTTTAATGTACAAAGCGAAGTTACTTTATTTTATTAGAAAAACCATAATTTGATAGCCATAAAACTAACAACAACTACTAAGAATATTTTTATAAATCCGTCACCTTTTTCAACTGAAAAACGACTTGCAAACCAACCACCTAAAGAAGTTCCGATTGCCATAATCAATCCCATTTTCCAATCTACTTTATCGTTTAATATAAATACTAGTAACGCGGCAGACATATAAATGATGATAATCACTGCTTTTGTTGCGTTGGATTTTACCAAAGACAAACGGTTAAAATAATGCATGAATAAAATCAGTATAAAACCCAAGCCAGCATTTATAAATCCTCCATAAATACCGAAAACAAAAAATGCAACACAACTAATCCATAGATGTTTTCCTGTTGTACGTTCTATCAATTCTTTTGTTTTTATTTTTGGTTTAAACGCGATGATTAGTACAACTGCAATCATCACAAATGACAGTACTTTGTTAAACGTTTCTCCTTTTATATCTACTGCAATTTGAGCACCAATTAAAGAGCCAACTAAAGCAGAAATTCCCATATAAATACTAAACGGAAATGTAGTAATCCCTTTACTTTTAAACCCTGCAGAACCAGCAATCATTTGAATTACAATTCCAATTCTATTCGTTCCATTGGCAACACTTGGTGGTAATCCCATAAAAATTAAAACGGGTAATGTTAGTAAAGATCCACCGCCAGCAATCGTGTTTATAAATCCAGCAATAAAGCCAATAACCACTAATAAAATTAAATCTAACATGCTTTAGTAATTTGATTGTAAAAGTATTACAATTATTAGAGAAATAGTCGAAAAAAAATAATTGTAAAAAAGTATAAATTTCTTTTAGAAACTCGAAAAAGATTCTATATTTGCATCCGCATTCAGGGAATACCTGATGAGACACTTGGAGAATTGGCAGAGTGGTCGAATGCGGCAGTCTTGAAAACTGTTGACTGTAACAGGTCCGGGGGTTCGAATCCCTCATTCTCCGCAAAACCTCACAATTTATTGTGAGGTTTTTTTATTTCTTAAACTTTTCTAATAAATTTTGATATGCCTTTGGTGTGTCCATATCTTGTAAAAAGGTATCTGCTGATATTAGCTGTACAGTATTTTTGTTTTTTGAAATGACCATTTTTGCGCCTTCATCACCATTTAAATTCAATAATTCTTCAAAATATATTTTATCAAACAAAACTGGTGCACCCAACCAACCATTTTCTGATTGTGAAACAATGATTTGTTTTTTATCAGTTTGAAAACATT
>CAXICE010000272.1:0-2318 GCA_964022045.1 uncultured Polaribacter sp.
TAAATTCGTAAATCTAAAAAAAGAAACAGTTTGATAACAAAAGTTAAAAATATCATCAATGGATTTATCCCAATTTCTAATAAAACACTTTTAGAGATTGAAAATTTCTTGAAATTTGAAACTTTTGAAAAAGGGGAAATTTTTATTCAAAGAAATAAGCGAAATGCAAAAGAATATTTTATTCTTGACGGAGTTTGTAAAAGCTACTTAATAAATCCTGATGGAGACGAGATTACTATTTCATTATTTATAAAGAATAGCGTTTTATCACCTCATCAAACAAGAACACTACAAAACATTTCTAACTTATCTTTTAAAGCATTAACAGACTTACAAGTTGTAACATTTGATGCTCAAGAGTTTGAGAATTTAATGATAGAAAATATAGAGGTTAGAGAATTTGGTCATGCAGTACTTCAGCATGAACTTCTCTCTAAAATAGAAAAAGAAATTGGGCTTGCATCACTTACTGCAAAAGAAAGATTAATTGAATTTCGCAAAAAATATAGACTTTTAGAAAATCAAATTCCGCATACAGACATTGCTTCTTATTTAGGGATTACAAATATTTCTTTAAGCAGACTTCGAAAAGATTTATCAATTTAATTGCTTTTTATCAATTGTTAATAGAAAAGTTAACACGCTAATTTAATTTTGCTCCATAATTAACAAATATGATATGCGAACATTAATAATACTGTTTTCAATTTTTTCTTTTATGAATTCAACAGCACAAAAAACAATGCTTATACAAAACGGGCAAACAGTTCTAAACACAAAAGTGTATTCACAGAACAATTCAGAAACAATTATCCTTCTTCATGGCGGACCTGGCGTGCCTGATGAAATGCTAGAAATTGTTGCACAATTAAAAGATCGTTATAAAGTAATAACTTTTGAACAAAGAGGCGTTGGTGAATCAGTTTGCTATGGTTGTAGTTTTAAAATGGAAGATTATATTTCTGACATTGATGCAATTACCAAAGAATTAAATATTGAAAAATTTCATCTTTTTGGGCATTCTTGGGGCGGATTATATGCGCAAATTTATGCTAGTAAAAAACCAGAAAACATCAAAAGTTTATTTTTATGTAGTCCAAGTTCTGGAACCAATAAAGCTTGGAAAAAGACAGAAAGAGAAGTAATGCTATTCAATAAAGATATAACAACCTCTGGAGAATGGTTTAATATGGGTTGGAATTCATTATTAGGAATGCTTGGTAGTGATAATGGATATCAGAAAGTATTTTCTCAAGTTTTAAAAAATTACCATAAAGGGTACGGAGATGTAAAAATTGAACAAGATTTTTTAGAAAAAATACATTCAAGACCAATTAATAGAACAAGGAAAGAAATAAAAAAACACCCAAGTTTAACAACCTTAACAAAATCCGAATTCCCAATATTAATTACTTATGGAGATGGTGACATTTACGGAAACAGCAAAAACGAACTATTAAAAAGATATCCAACGGCAACAGTAAAAACCATAAAAAATAGTGGTCATATTCCTTGGAAACACAACCCAAGCGAATTTAATAAAACACTAAACGCTTTTCTTAATGATTAAAAAACATGATATTTAAAGTATCAAAGCGTTAAATAACAGGCAACTATTTCTTTTAGTTATGCGTCTTGGTAATAACATTAATACTTTTAAAACAATATTATGAGTTCAACCAAAAAAACTACTAGAATTATTGGAGTTTTGTTTTTAATCATTTTTATATCTGGTATATTAGTTTACCAAGTATTAAGAGGTCCGTTTCTTTTTGGTGATAACTATCTTGTTAAAGCAGCTTCAAATGCAGACAAAGTTTTCAACTCAACTTTAGTAAGTTTATTTAGTGGAATTTTAACTATTATTATTTCTGTAATGTTGTTACCAATATTTAAGAAATTCAGTTTAAAATTGGCATATTTATATGTTATTTTCTGTGTTCTTAATCTTATTGCAATTGCAATAGAAAGTTATTACGCAATGTCTTTATTAGATTTTAGTATCGAATTTAGTAAAGCAGAAAACAACACGATGTTAGAAAGTTTATCTGACCAACATTATAACAATCATAGATTAGCCCATTTTATGTATTTGCTAACTTCTTGTTTACCAGTTTTTGTTTTATACTACTCTTTATTTATAGGTAAATTAGTTCCGAAAGCAATTTCGATATTCGGGATGACAGCAATTATCTTAATGTCTGCTTCGGTTTTATTATCAATATTTAATATTTCTGGCGGATCAGATTTAATGTTACCATTAGGATTGATTCAGTTATTTTTCCCTTTTTGGTTGATCTTTAAAGGGTTTAAAACAA
>CAXICE010000273.1:0-2311 GCA_964022045.1 uncultured Polaribacter sp.
CCAGCATAAATTAAATCGAATTTAGAAAAATCTAATTGACGTGAAAATATATCTGAACTCATGTCGCAAACATTTACGCCATCAAAAGCTGGAAATTCTTTTAACTGCGTTCCAAAAATGGTATTGTTACTTGTGCAGTGAAAATAATCTGCATCCGCAGGAATTTCAAATCCTTTAGGAATGTATTTGAAACCATCTTTTTTTGATGAAGCAACTTCTACCAATTCTCCAAATAATTTTGCTTCTTTAATAGCTTTATCTGCCCAAGTTCCTGTATTTAAATAAGCTGCTTTTTTATTTAATAAATTATAAGCGGTCATTAAAAATTGTGTGCTTGCGCCACCTTGTAAAAACAACACTTTGTAGCCTTTGTTTTCTAAATCTAATAATTCTAACACTAAACTTCTGGCAGTTTCCATTACATTTACAAAAGGCTTACTTCTGTGAGAAATTTCAATCAAAGAAAGATTATCATCATTAAAATTTAAGACAGCTTCAGAAGCTTTTTTTAAAACTTCTTCTGGTAAAATGCAAGGACCGGCGCTAAAGTTGTGTTTTTTCATTTTTGATTTATTTACGATAACAAAGATGCTATTTTATCTTGATTTTACTTTTAAAGTTTTGCTAAAAAATCTAAGGTATTTACGCCGTCTGCATAATCCCATAATTGTGGGTGTTGTGTTTGTCCAAATTTAATTTCAGAATCTATAAAATTATTAGCAACTACACACTGAATTTTCTCAGAATCAGTATTTAATTTTTCTTTTAAATCATTAACATCTGCATAATATTCATAAAAAATAGTTGCAATTGGCGATGCGTAACTTTCGTCTTCTTTAATCATCAAAAAACCATTTTCTAACAAGTCAAATTCACTCATTAAATACACGGCTTTGTTGTAATCGTAATTGTTTGCGTATTTGGCGTTATTGATGATTTCTCTTTTGTTGTACAAACCATTAAAAAAAGCATCAAAATTATATCCTTCAGGAACAAATAATTTTGAAACAGATCTACAACCTAAACCAAAATACTGAAAAATATCGTTGCTTAAATTTGCCAATTCCTCATCAGTTTCATTATTAGTTAATACAGCAACAGAATTTCTGTTTTTACGGATAATGCTTGGTTTTCCTTTAAAATAATGTTCAAAATAACGCGCAGTATTATTACTTCCTGTAGCAATTACTGCATCAAAACCAGTTAGTTTTTCTTCTGTAAAAGTTATTTTATTTTTAAAACGAGCTTCAACATATTCTAAATATTTTGCTAAAAATGGCAATAAATTTTTATCGTTTGATGATTGTTTTACCAGAACCGAATGCCCAGAAATCAACACCGATAAAAAATCATGAAAACCAACTAACGGAATGTTTCCTGCCATAATTATGGCAACTTTCTTTGGATTTTTATTTGGATTTATATTAGCAATCCAAGTTGAAATATTTTCTTCAGTTAAAGCATTAGACCAACTTTCTAAGGAAAATAAGATATTGTCTTTTGTAAACCAACTATTGTTTTCTTGTGCAACTTTTATTTGATGTTTAAATCCATCAAAAAATAAATCATTACACGCAATATTTTCTTTTTTTTCGATTCCTGATAAAGAAAACTGACTTAAAAATTCTCCTAATTTTACAAAAGCATCAATTCGTTGTTGCATTCTAACTATTTCTTTTGGTTGTGAATTATTTTGGACTTATTTTTGCACCGCAAAGGTACATAAACTGAAACAGAAAAACTATGGCAATTATAATTACTGATGAATGTATAAATTGTGGCGCATGTGAGCCAGAATGTCCAAATACTGCAATTTATGAAGGTGCTGATGATTGGAAATATGCAGACGGAACAGATTTAACAGGAAATGTTGTGTTGCCAAGTGGTAAAAATGTAAATGCTGATGAAGATCAAGAACCAATTTCTGACGAAATTTACTTTATTGTTGCTGATAAATGTACAGAATGTAAAGGATTTCATGAAGAGCCACAATGTGCAGCTGTTTGTCCAGTAGATTGTTGTGTACCCGATGAAGATGTTGTAGAAACTGAAGAAGAGTTGTTAGCTAAACAAAGCTTTATGCATCAAGAATAATTAAGGATTTTATATTAAAAAAAGGTGTTCTGTTGAGCACCTTTTTTTGTTTTATAATTAATATTTCTTCTATAGTAGAATTTTTTGAACATAAAAAAGAGAGTTCCTTTAGGAACTCTCTTTTTATTATTGATACTAATATTTAAAATTTATTCTCGAGAAACAATTAATTTTTTAGTAATTGTTTCTTCCTTAGAAATAACCTTTAATATATAAA
>CAXICE010000274.1:0-2305 GCA_964022045.1 uncultured Polaribacter sp.
GGTCCTACAATAGAAAAAATACTTCCTTTTTCTACTTCAAATGAAATATCATTTAAAACCGTTAATTTCTTAGAACCACTTGTATATGTTTTTTCTAGTTCATCAATCTTTAATATCTTTGTCATTGTATCATTTACTATAAATTTTTAACGGAAATGCTAAAGCTGAAAAATAAACAATTGATTTTAAATTCAAAAGCTCCTATGAAAAAGATTTTCTTAAAGTTGTGTTATTTTTTATTGGTGATTTTGTTGATTTCTTGTAAGTCTGATCAAGCTAAAAAAACCGAAACAAATACTGTAAAATCAACAGAAACGAAAGCAGAAAAAACCAACTCCAAAACAATTTTATTTTTTGGTGATAGCTTAACTGCTGGTTATGGTTTGGATGATGTTGATGATGCTTTTCCTGGAATTATTCAAGCTAAAATAGATTCACTTTCTTTAGATTATACTGTGATAAATTCTGGTGTTAGTGGCGAAACTTCTGCTGGCGGGAAAAGTAGAATTGATTGGGTTTTGAATCAAGATATTGATATTTTTATTTTAGAATTAGGTGCAAATGATGGTTTACGTGGCGTTCCATTAAAACAAACAAAAGAAAACTTGCAAGCTATTATTGATGCTGTTTTAAAGAAAAATGCAAATACCAAAATTGTGTTGGCCGGAATGCAATTACCTCCAAATATGGGAATCGATTATATTACAGAATTCAAAACTATTTTCCCTGAATTAGCTGTAAAAAACAAGTTAGCGCTGATTCCTTTTTTGTTGAAAGATGTTGGAGGAATTCCTACTTTAAATCAAGCAGACGGAATACATCCAACTGTTGAAGGACAAAAAATAGTTGCTGATAATGTTTGGGAAGTGTTGAAAACAATATTGTAGTTTTTATTGAGATTACTACGCTATGGATATAATGATGAATAGATACTTGTCATTCCTGCGTAGGCAGGAATCCATACCAATTTCAAATAACAAATAGACTATTTAGTTTTAAATTTGTTTTTCTTCACTTTTGCGTTTTCTATTCTTTTCCATTGATGAAAAGAAACAAAAATCTAGACTTCCTATCATTTTCTTGAATCCTACATCCTAATCCATTATCGTGCCCAGACCGTTTCACTATGTTGCACTCTTTGGACACTTACCATTTCTTAGGACTTGAATTGCTATGAAAATGTTAGTATGTCAATATTGAGATTTTCTACGAAATGATTGCGTTTTTTTATAGTAATTAAAAACAAATAGCTAAAGGTTAAAAGCAATTAATGCAATTTCTTTATTGTCTGTTTTTAGTGTTTTATTAAAAATAAAGTATCCTTCATTGATTCTTTTTTTTCAAACCAAACGATACCTATAATTTAGTGGTTGTAAAACAATCATTATGATACACATCAATAATTTAGGTTATCGTTATTCTAAGAAAGTACGCATATTTAGTGATCTTAATATTCACTTTGAAGCAGGAAAAATATACGGTCTATTAGGTAAAAATGGCGCAGGAAAATCTACATTGATTAAAAATATAACCGGAATGCTTTTTCCTACGGAAGGAACTTGCGAAGTTTTTGGTGCAATTCCTAAAAAGCGTGATGTACATTTTTTGAAGGAACTATTTTTTGTTCCTGAAGAGTATTACTTACCCAATTTAACCATTAATGAGTTGATTAAAATCTATAAAGATTTTTATCCAAACTTTGATGAAAATCAGTTTGATAACTACACAAAAGAGTTCAATATTGAGAAAAGTAAAAGAACAACTGAACTCTCTTTAGGTCAGAAAAAGAAAATCTTAATTGGTTTTGCATTGTCAGCAAATACAAAAGTGTTGATTATGGATGAGCCTACAAATGGCTTAGATATTCCATCTAAAATTACGTTTAGAAATATGATAAAAGATTCTTTTAAAAAAGATAGAATTGTCATTATTACTTCACACCAGGTTAGAGATTTAGACGAATTGATAAATGCCATTATCATTATGGATGGCGGAAAAATCTTATTAAATAATGATAAAGAACACATTGCAAAAAATTTGCAATTTGAATTGTCGGGTAAATTAATAACTGACGAGAAAAATCTGATTTATCAAGAAAAAGTGAGTAATGGCTTTGCTTCAATAAGTAAAAATACCACTCAAAAATCAGGTTATATAGATATTGAATTGCTTTTTAATGCAGTTTTATCAGATGAAAATAATATCAATACTTTTTTAAATTAATTGTTATGAATATTTCTACCATTTCATTATTAATCAAAAGGCAATTCAAAGAAAATTTTAGAATTTACACCATCGGATTGTC
>CAXICE010000275.1:0-2303 GCA_964022045.1 uncultured Polaribacter sp.
AATATGAATTGGATTGAATTTTGTTTTGATAAACAAAGGTTCTAACAAAGCTGTAATTACTGGAAATGTATATAAAGACAACATTCCGAGCGCAACATTAGAGAGTTTTAGCGCATAAAAATATGTGGTCCAATGTGCAGCCATAAAAATGGCGCCGAGAATAAAAATGAGAACATCTTTTTTAGAATGAATTTTCAGATTTACTTTTTTAAATCGACAATAAACATATAGAAAAATCACCGCTAAAGAAGAACGCCACCAAACCATAATTGACGGCGGCATTTCTATATATTTCCCTAAAACACCAGAAGTACTTATAAATAAAGTAGCGAGTAAAAGTTCTGAAATATGTTTTAGATGATCGTTTTTCATGCTTTTTGTTTTGTCATTACGAGGCTTGTCTCAAATTTGATTTGAGAATTAGACGAAGTAATCTCATAAAAAAGATTGCTTCACTTTGTTCGCAATGACATTTATATTCTCTTCAAAATTTCTAATGCCTTGTTAATCGAATCAATTTTGATAAACGTAATTAATAATCGCAATCCGTTTTTGGTTTCTTTTTCTTTCATCACACAGCTTTTACTGTTTTGCTGCACATATTTTAACATGTTTGTGAAATTTTCTGTTTGATAAAATTCACTTTGTTGATCAGAAACAAAATAACCAATCATGCGTTTTTTCTTTAAAATGACTTTTTCTAACCCTAATTTTTTGGCCAACCATTTTATGCGAACAGAATCTAATAAATCTACTACTTGAATAGGTAATTCGCCAAAACGGTCAATCAATTTTGTTTCAAATTGTTTAATTTCCACTTCTTTGGTTAAGGTTGCTAATTCGTTGTATAAATTTAAACGCTCTGTGATTGAATTCACATAATCATCAGGAAATAAAATCTCGAAATCTGTATCAATTGTAACCTCTTTTACAAACTCTTTTGGTTTCGTTTTATCTGTTGGATACAATTCTTTAAACTCATTTTCTTTCAGTTCTTCAATGGCTTCAGAAAGTATTTTTTGATAAGTATCAAATCCAATATCATTGATAAATCCGCTTTGTTCTCCTCCTAATAAATCACCAGCACCACGAATTTCTAAATCTTTCATGGCGATGTTAATTCCGCTTCCTAAATCAGAAAATAATTCAAGTGCAGTAATTCGTTTTCTAGCATCATCCGTCATCATATGATAAGGCGGCGTAATAAAATAGCAAAACGCTTTTTTGTTAGATCTACCAACACGTCCACGCATTTGATGTAGATCAGAAAGACCAAAATTATTGGCATTATTGATGAAAATTGTATTAGCATTTGGCACATCTAAACCACTTTCTATAATTGTTGTTGAAACCAATACGTCAAACTCATTATTCATAAAACCGAGCATCAATTCTTCCAGTTTTTTTCCTTCCATTTGTCCGTGCCCAATTCCGATTTTTGCACTTGGCAATAAACGTTGCAATAAGCCGGCAACTTCTTTAATATTTTCGATTCTATTATGGATAAAAAATACTTGTCCGCCACGAGAAATTTCGTACGAAACTGCATCACGAATTGTTTCTTCAGAAAAGCGAATTACATTGGTTTCAACCGGATGACGATTTGGCGGCGGCGTACTAATTACCGATAAATCTCTTGCTGCCATCAAACTAAACTGCAACGTTCTCGGAATCGGCGTTGCCGTTAATGTTAACGTGTCAACATTTTCTTTAATCGTTTTTAATTTGTCTTTTACAGCAACACCAAATTTTTGTTCTTCATCAATAATTAACAAGCCTAAATCTTTGAATTGTATACGTTTATTTGTTAGTTGATGCGTACCAATTACAATGTCAACACTTCCATCAGAAATGCCTTCAATTACCTGGTTTTTTTGATTGGTTGTTCTAAATCTATTCAGATAATCTATGGTAACCGGAAAGTTTTTTAATCGTTCTGTAAAAGTTCTAAAATGTTGATAAGCCAGAATAGTTGTTGGCACTAAAATAGCCACTTGTTTTCCGTTATCAACTGCTTTAAAAGCGGCTCTAATTGCAATTTCTGTTTTACCAAAACCAACATCGCCACAAACCAATCTATCCATGGGTTGCTCACTTTCCATGTCGGTTTTTACATCTTGTGTAGAAGTGAATTGATCTGGCGTATCTTCGTATAAAAAACTCGCTTCCAACTCGTGTTGCATGTGCGTATCTGGACCAAATTGAAATCCTTTTTGCAATTTTCTTTTCGCGTATAATTGAATTAAATTAAACGCAATATGTTTAACTCTAGCTTTGGTTTTTTGTTTGATTTTTTTCCAAGC
>CAXICE010000276.1:0-2286 GCA_964022045.1 uncultured Polaribacter sp.
AATCAGCTTTCGGAATCAATTTTTTGTATTGTTCTCGGTACGGATTAAAGTTTACGCCGCCATGAAAATAGACTTCTAAATTGGGCCAAACCTCTAAAATATTGTCTTTACCAGTTTTTTCTAAAACACGATTTAATAGCAACAACATCCAGCTTGGAACGCCAACTAAACTGGTAATATTTTCATGAATAGTTTCATCAACAATTGCTTCCATTTTAGTTTCCCATTCGCTTAATAAAGCCGTTTCTTGCTTTGGCGCAGAACTAAAATCGGCCCAAAAAGGAAGATTTTCTGTAATGATTGCAGATAAATCTCCGAAGTACGAATTGTTGTCTTCGTAAATGGCAGAACTTCCGCCTAATTTTAATCCTTTTCCTTTAAATAATTGAGTTTCTTCGTTGTTATTTATGTACAAACACAACATATCTTTTCCGGCTTTCATGTGGCAATATTCTAGCGCTTCATCACTCACAGGAATAAATTTACTTTTGGCGTTTGTGGTTCCGCTAGATTTTGCAAACCAATGAATTGGCGTTGGCCAAAAAAGATTTTGTTCGCCTTTTCTACAACGTTCAATTAATGGTTCAAAAGTTTCGTATTTCTGAATCGGAACCGCATTTGTGAAATCAGTATAATCTCTAATTGATGAAAAATAATGCGTTTTTCCGAATTCAGTGTTTTTTGCAGTGTTCAATAATTTAAACAACAATTCTTCTTGAACATCTAACGGATATTTTAAAAACAACTCAATTTGATGCTTACGTTTCTTTAAAAACCAAGAAATAATTGAATTTACTAAAGGGAACGACATTTGATTTTTTACGTTTAAATTAAAATTGTAAAATTCTTAAAACTTGCATTTTTATAGTAAGTTTGTTTGCTAAGGATTCTAAACGAGTTAAAAATACTAAATTCTTTTTATGAAATATCAAGGAGTTTTAAAAAAAATGCCCACAGAAAATTTAGAAACGGTTCAATATTATTTAGATATGAACGATGATTTCTTGAATATGAATCAATTATTGGGTAAAAACATCGAAATATCTTTCGAAAAATATGAGTGTTTAAGTTGTCATTTAAACAAACAAATTTATCGTCAAGGATTTTGTAAAAGTTGTTTTTTTGAAACACCAAATGCTGGCGATTGGATTATGAGACCAGAATTAAGCACCGCACATTTAGATATTGAAGACAGAGATTTAGATTATGAAAAACGTGTGCAATTACAACCACATATTGTGTATTTGGCAAATTCTAGTAACGTAAAAGTTGGTGTAACAAGAAAGCAACAAGTACCTACGCGTTGGATCGATCAAGGCGCGCACGAAGCAATTGAAATTGTAGAAGTTCCAAATAGATATTTAGCAGGAATTACAGAAGTTGCTTTAAAAGAACACGTTGCTGATAAAACCAATTGGCGAAAAATGCTAAAGAATGATATTGTTGATGAAAGTTTAGAAACTTGGCGAGATAAATTAAAACAATACATTCCTGAAGAAGCAAAGCCATATTTTTTAGAAAATAATTCTGAAACACACTTGAATTTTCCTGTGAACAAATATCCAGAAAAACCAAAAAGTTTAAATTTAAAAAAGCAATTAAAATATGCTGGAAAACTGGTTGGCATCAAAGGACAATATTTAATTTTTGAAGATCAAACCGTTTTCAATGTGAGAGCAAATGAAGGTTTGGTGGTAAATATTAATGTATAAATAAATCAATTTTTTAATGTAGCAATTGCTCTCAACTTTGAGACTTTGCAACTTTTAAACTTTTTACTAAAGATGAAAAACAATTTACTAAAAGTAGCACTAGCGCAAATTTCTCCAGTTTGGTTAAACAAAGAAAAGACCATCGAAAAAATAGAAAAATCTATTGTAGATGCGTCAAAAGAAAACTGCGAATTAATTGTTTTCGGAGAAGCATTATTGCCTGGTTATCCGTTTTGGATTGCTTTAACAAATGGTGCAGAATGGGATTCTAAAACTCAAAAAGAAATTCACGCACATTATGTTCGTAATTCTATCACCATAGAAAAAGACGAATTAAATTCGGTTTGTGAATTGGCAAAAAAACATAAAATCGCGATTTATTTAGGGATTATGGAGCGTGCACAAAATCGTGGCGGACATAGTATTTATGCTAGTTTGGTTTATATAAATCAAGATGGAGCAATAAAATCTGTCCATCGCAAGCTTCAACCTACATATGATGAACGTTTAACTTGGGCACCTGGCGATGGAAATGGTTTGCAAGTGCATCCGCTAAAAGAATTTACTGTTGGTG
>CAXICE010000277.1:0-2282 GCA_964022045.1 uncultured Polaribacter sp.
CTACAAAATCATCACTCTTTGTGCAAGAAGTTAAATTAAAAAGGAAAACTAATAATAACGAGCGTAAAAAAAGGTTTTTCATAAATAACTTTTAAGATTCATAAATATAGTAATTTATTTCTTTGCTTTTTCTACCAATTCTAATTGCTCAACTTTGGCTTTTGTAGTAAATATGCTGTAATTAAAAGATTGTTAGTCTTTTATGTTATTGAGGTTTCTTAATTGCTTTTATACACATAAAAGCAGGAAACTCATTTAACTCTTTAAAATGTTTTGGGTCTAATTTTTCAAACTCATCCACAGGTTTTGGTTCTAATAATTGATCAATGTAAAAACCATTGTTAGTTAAAGGTTGCATGCATTCTTGTAAGGATCTTCTATAACTATGAATTTCTACAGGTTTTTCAAATCCAGACCAAGTGCATTTTACAGGTTCTACTTTAAAATAATTTGTAGATTTAAAGTAATTGTATTCAAAAAAAGGATGCTCAATAGAAATCACTAAACATCCGTTTGGTTTTAATAATCGATGAAACTCTTTTATTGTTTGATTCCAATCTTCTATATAATGCATTGCCAGAGCACAAAGTACAATATCAAAAGAAGCATCAGAGATTTTTGTAATCGGTTTACATAAATCGTGCACAAAAAACTCTCCAACATCATTGTTTCTCTCTTTTGCATGTAGAATCATTTTAGGGCTGATATCACAACCAACAACAGTTGCTCCTTTAGAAATTAATATTTCGGCATATTTCCCAGGCCCACAAGCAGCATCAAAAACTAATTTTCCTGCTACATTTGGTAACAAACTTAGTGTATTTGGTCTGTCATAATAAGCATTGTGAGGTTTGTGATCTATCAAACTATTATAGCTGTCAGCTAAATCTTCATAAGCTTGTTTTATTTTTTCAGTACTCATAATAGATGTTATTTAGTTTTGAATAGTGAAATTCCAGTTGCTAAAAACCAAGTTGCAATGCCGAAAATAAAGAGTTGAAAGCCAATTAAACTGGTAAATACAAAACCAAAAAGTAAACCAATCAACGCTAATGCAATTAATGCAACTCCAAAAAAACCAATCCATTTAGGAAGCTTATTTAAATAAATTATCAGTATGGAATAGATTGACATTGCTAAACAAGTTGCAACAATAAATATATAATCTAAAGGTTTATTTATGGCAAAACCATAATTGGTAATCATTTTTAATGTATCGGCATTTTCTACAATACTATTTTCGTATTTACCTAAAAATAATGGTAATGTCAATCCATTAAATAATGCTGCAAACATTGCGGCAATTAAACCAAAAGCAATAATTATAAATGCTAATTTTGAAAACTTCCATTTATCTAAAAGCCTCACTGTAAGTCCGTAGAATCCAAATAGTAATATTGGCAAAGAGAATATTGCTAGCGCATGTGTTATTTTTATTGATTTAGTTATTTTAATAATATGTTCAATATTTCCTCCAGATGGATGTAATACCATAGTAGTAATAATTAATAATGAACCTGTAATTAGCGAAATACCACTGCTTTTGTAAAAATGTTTTTCCATTGTTGTTTTCTAAAGTTTAAAAAAACAAAGGTCTATCAAGAAAGGGAATTATACACTTGATTGTAATCAAGAAATGGTTTATAATTTTGAAAATCGATTTCGAACTCTACTTAATGTTTCTGGTGTAATTTTTAAATAGGATGCAATTATTTTTTGAGGAAAACGCTGTATGATTTCAGGTTTGTTTTTTATTAAGTATTGATACTTTTCGTCTGGTGTATTATTATTGTCAAAAAAATCAATTCTAGAGATTGATGCTTCTAATATTTTTCCCATTTGAAGAAAAGATTGCGATTTTGCAATTAACTTATGAATAGAATTTATAGTTAGAAAACAAATCTGGCTTTCTTCATAAGCTTTAATGTAGTATTCTGACGGTTTCTGCGTCGTAAAACTTTTATGATTAATAATCCAATCTTCTGACACATTTAGATCAATAATAATATTGTTTAAATCTGAGTCTGTTTTGAATTGATAAAAAGCGCCTTTTAAGACAAAACTTAATGCATTACAAATATTGCCTTTGTCAAGTAGTATTTCATCTTTCTTTAAAGTTCTATATTGAATTTCTTCTTTAAGTAGAGTTATTTCTTTTTCAGAAAAATGACCAATTTTCTTTAAAAACCCAGCAGTTAAGTTGTTCATTTTAGATAAGAATTTAAGTTTTATTTTTTGGCTTTTTCCACCAATTCTAATTGCTCAACTTTGGCTTTTGTAGT
>CAXICE010000278.1:0-2264 GCA_964022045.1 uncultured Polaribacter sp.
TTATCGGTTTTTGTCTCGTCTTTTTGTTTGGTGTCATCTTTCTTTTTAGTATCGGTTTTCTTCTTTTTATTTTTACGCTTTAAGAAGTTGAAAAAACCACTTTTCTTCTTTTTCTCGGCTGCTGTTTTTTTCTGATTAACTGTAGCTTTAACTCTTTTTCTTTTTGGTCTTTTTCTATCAAATTTGTTTTCAGTTTCTTTCTTTTTCTTTTTGAATTTAAAGAAATTAATTAGGCGTCCAAAGAAGCTTTGTCTTTTGGTTGATTTTGGTTCGTCAACAATAATTTTATTTCCTTTTTCGTCAACTAAATCAAATTTAGGGATATGTCTGTCTAATCGAAAGGAAAAGCCTAATCCTGTATAGAATTCAGTAGTTTTTCCATTAAAGTTTAACCGAGTAGAAGCATCAACCTGAAAATGTCTGCTAAATAAATAAGCAACTCCAGTTCCAAAATTATTATTAGTTTGATATTTGTTATACCTTCCTTGGTGCTCTAAAAAAGCACTCCAATTTTGATTAACTGCGTAAGTTCCTGTTACAATATATGAAAACTCAGAATAATCACTTCCAACATTATCAATAAATAAATTAGAAACAATATTTAAATTGTTTGATAAATTATTTTGAAGTAAAACTCCAAATTTTGGCGTTAATCCTTCAAGTTTATAAATGTTATTTACCAAATTTGTATTGATTCCCAAATACACAGCTACAGACGGAATTGCTCTTTTCCAGTCAAATGCATGACGTTTTTTCCAGCTTCTGATTTCTTTTGATTTGTCTTCGTATTCTTGATGAAAAACTAAATATTTTGCACCAAAAGTTAAATTGCTAATTCCTGTTGTGTAATAATCTGAAGTGAATACATTTTTAAAAGCAACTTTATCGCTTTGCAACGTAAAATTAGAATTAAATTCTAATTTATCATCAAAAAAACTTGTTCTAAAAACCATATTATATCCAAAAGAATTTGGAATGGTAAAAGTTCTAACAATTTTAGAAGTATTGTAAAAGAAACCAGTTTCTAACTGATAAATTCCAGAGCCAACGCTATATGGACTTTCAGAAAAACCGGGTCTGTTAGAGTTGATTACGTTTGTGTATTGCGCATTTACAAGATAACTGCTGCATATAAAAAAGAAAAGAAGAACCTTTTTACTCATATTTATTTTTAGGGTAATTCATCAACAACATGCTTATTTTTTGCAGATAAACACAAACATACTGCAAAAAAAGCACACGTCATATTTAAGAAAATGCTTTTTTAAAAATTCGTGGCGCTTTTTGTATAATCTTAACGTTAAAGTTGCTGTCAAATTGTTATTTTTGAATATTAAAATGCAATTACAATTCAAATGGGTTTATTAAGAACAATCGCTATTATTTTATTGGTTTATTATGGGTTTAAATTTTTCGCAAAACTATTTGCACCCTATTTAATGAAAAGAATGGTGAATAAAATGCAGCAAAAAGCACAAAACCAACAAAGAAATCAGCAGCAACCTAACGTAAAAGAAGGGGAAACTGTTATCGATAGAAAACCACAAAACACAAATCAAAGCAATAATTCTGTAGGAGAATATGTTGATTACGAAGAGGTAGATTAAGATGAAAATTAAAAATACAATTCCGTACGTTATCGCAATTCTTGTTTTTGTAATTGCATCAGTTTTATATTTTAATCCTGTTTTAAAGGGAGAAAAAATGAAACAAAGTGACATTACTCAGTTTAAAGGAATGTCTAAAGAAATTGCAGATTACAGAGAAGAAAAAGGAGAAGAACCTTATTGGACAGGAACTGCTTTTAGTGGAATGCCAGCCTATCAATTAAGTGCATATTATCCGAATGATTTTATAAAAAAGTTAGATAGCGCTTTACGATTTTTACCAAGACCAGCAGATTATGTTTTCTTGTATTTTTTAGGATTTTTCTTGCTCTTATCAGCTTTAAAAGTTGAATGGAAATTAGCTATTTTAGGAGCTTTGTCCTTTGGGTTTTCAACGTATTTAATTATCATTTTTGGTGCAGGACATAATGCAAAAGCGCATGCAATTGCTTATATGCCAATGGTAATGGCCGGAGTTTTATGGATTTTTCAAAAAAGATATATACTCGGATTTGTTGTCACCGCAATTGCGATGGCGTTAGAAATCAATTCTAATCATCCGCAGATGACCTATTATTTAGGGTTTACATTGTTAATCTTAGGAATTGTAAAATTAATTGAAGCCGTTCAACAAAAAGAATATGTTCCGTTTGTAAA
>CAXICE010000279.1:0-2237 GCA_964022045.1 uncultured Polaribacter sp.
GAAAAATTCTTGAATATTAAATCTGCTTTCGCAGGATTAAATCCAAAATGTGTGGTGTTAGTAGCAACAATTAGAGCATTACGTCATCATGGAGGAGCAAAGAAAGAAGAATACAATACACCAAGTGTAGAAAGAGTTAAAGCTGGTTTTGCAAACTTAGAAAAGCATATAGAAAATATTCGTAAATTTAATATTGAACCTGTTGTAGCAATCAATTCTTTTGTTTCAGATTCTGATGAAGAAGTACAGTTTATTAAAGATACTTGTAAAGGGTTAGGAGTAGAAGCTGTATTGTCTGAAGGTTGGGCAAAAGGTGGTGAAGGGACTAGAAATTTAGCAACAGCAGTTGCAAATGTTGTAGAAAACAAAGCAACACAATTTAAGCCTTTATATGACTGGAAATCTCCAGTGAAAGAGAAAATTGCAACCATTGCAAAAGAAATTTACGGAGCAGACGATGTTATTTATGATAAAAAAGCGGAATTAAATTTACGTAGAATAGATCGTTTAGGATTTAATGATTTTGCAATTTGTATGGCAAAAACACAAAAATCTTTTTCTGATGATGATAAATTAATTGGAAGACCAACAGGGTTTTCAGTTACAGTTAGAGAAATAGAAATAGCTGCGGGCGCACAATTCATCATTCCTATTTTAGGGAAAATGATGCGTATGCCAGGTTTACCTGGAAAACCAGCTTCTGAAGGAATGAATATAGATAATAACGGAGTAATCTCT
The DNA here is from genome assembly GCA_964022045.1 of uncultured Polaribacter sp. Lineage (GTDB taxonomy): Bacteria > Bacteroidota > Bacteroidia > Flavobacteriales > Flavobacteriaceae > Polaribacter. The sequence continues at coordinate 739 of CAXICE010000279.1, forward strand.
GGATTGTCTTAGTTTTGAAAAGAGAAGAAAGAAAATAGATAAAAGAGAAAATCCAGCCTTTTGGCTGGATTTTTTTATATTAAATTGTATTCTTATAATATTTATTGGTTCATTTTTTCATAACCTTCTGGTGGAGTCATGCTGAATTTTTTAGCATCTACAGGAGTCTCTTTTTTTATTTCTGTAACTTCAGTTGTTATGGTCATGCTAACGCCCATTTGATTCATTTTCATAACAGAGTACAAAGGAAATCCTTTTATTTTGTTTCCTAACATGGCAGTTTGTTGCGAGGCAATAGTAATTGCTTCTGTAGTAAATAAATCCATTTCTACTGTTTGTCCATCTTTATTTACAGAAACAATATATTGCTTACAGGTATACCCTAAAACAACTTTAGTTTTACCTGTTGCTGTTACTTTGATGTTTTTTAAATCTTCAGCAGTAATGTTGTTTTTTTGTAACATATACTTTTTCCCAAGCATAGGGTTTTCCATTAACATAAGAACATCACCAGTTTTTGAATCAGTAATTGTAACAACATCTCCAGACATTGGATTAGATAATTCTGATCTAGACTTAGTTCCACTAAAAAAAGTAGTGGTTTTCATGTCGCCCATCATTGCAAATTGTTGATTTGCTTGTTCATTATCACTAGTTAGTGATTGCTTAGAAATGATAATTCCTTTTGTTATCTTTTTTTGTGCAGAAATTGCAACTGTTAATGATAATGCTAGTAAGATTAATATTTTCTTCATGTTCTCTTTTGAATATTGATAATTAGTTTTTTTTAAAAAAAACCTCACAAGTAAAAAACGAGTGAGGTCTTATATCTTGAATTAAAACTTTTATTAAAGTTCTAATAATCCGTTTGTAGCTTTAACGCCTTGAGCAGAATCTTGCATTTGTGCTTTTTCAGCATCACTTAATTCAATCTCTACAACACTTTCAATTCCGTTTTTACCTAAAACAACAGGAACACCGATGCATAAATCATTTAAACCATATTCTCCTTCTAATAAAGTAGAGCAAGGAAAAATTTTCTTTTGATCACAAGCAATAGCTTGAACTAATCCAGAAACTGCAGCACCTGGCGCATACCAAGCAGAAGTTCCTAATAAACCAGTTAATGTTGCTCCACCAACTTTAGTATCTTGTAAAACTTGTGCCAATCTTTCTTCAGATATAAACTGAGAAACAGGAACAGAATTTCTTGTAGCTAATCTAGTTAAAGGAACCATTCCTTTATCAGAATGTCCTCCAATTACCATTCCGTCAACATCAGAAATTGGTGCTTCTAATGCTTCCGCTAAACGGTATTTAAAACGAGCAGAATCTAAAGCGCCACCCATTCCAATAATTCTATTTTTTGGTAAACCAGTTGTTTTGTGTACTAAATATGTCATGGTATCCATAGGATTAGAAACCACAATGATTATTGTATTTGGAGAATGCTCAATTAAGCTAGCAGAAACCATTTTTACAATTCCAGCATTAATTCC
>CAXICE010000280.1:0-2236 GCA_964022045.1 uncultured Polaribacter sp.
CCAATTTCATATGCTACAATTTTTGCAACTGCAATTGGATGATAAATATAAGGTTCGCCAGATTTTCTTCGTTGATCAGAATGGGCTTCTACAGCCAAATCAAAAGCTGCACGAATTAACTTTTTATCTTCTTTAGATAATGTTTGATAACTTCCTTTTAAAAGATCTTTATATCTTTTAGAAATCTCTTTATTTTCTTCTTCTATCGTTGCCGAGTACATCATAATTTAAAAGTAAAATAAATAATGAACTAGGCAAAGCTTTTTTGCATTTTTGATTGAAGAATTATTTATTTAAGTTTTGAACACGTTTTAATAACGTTGGGTGCGAGTAATGCATAAATACATATGCAGGATGTGGCGTTAAATTACTCAAACTATTTTTTGATAATTTTTTTAATGATGTAATTAATGGTTTAGCTGCAAAGGTTTCTTTCGCATAATTATCTGCTTGATATTCAAACTTTCTAGAAACGATGTTCATTAACAAACCTGTAATTTCTGATATTGGCGAATATAAAATTCCGAAGACAATTAATCCGATATGAAAACTCGGAATTGTAACATTTAAAGCTTCAGAAAAGATTGGTAAACTGACAAATAATGACAAAATCCAAAAGGTAAATCCGGTTAATAGAATAGAGGAGAAGAGATTAAAAATGATGTGTTTGCGTTTGTAATGCCCAACTTCGTGCGCTAAAACAGCTACGATTTCATCCGTTTCTAAATCATTTATCAACGTATCATACAAGGTAATTCGCTTTTGAGAACCAAAACCAGAGAAATAAGCATTTGCTTTTGTAGAACGTTTAGAACCATCAATTACAAAGACATTTTTTAATGTAAACCCAACTTTTGTTGCGTATTTTTCGATTTCTGTTTTTAATTCTCCATCTTCTAACGGACTCTGTTTATTGAATAACGGAACAATTAATTTTGCGTAAAACATGTTCATAAACACAGAAAACACTGCAACTAAAGCCCAAGCATAGATCCAGAAATTATTTCCTGCAAATTGATAAAACCAAACGATTAACGCTAAAATTCCACCACCCAAAACAACGGTCATTAACAAACCTTTTATTTTATCAATGATAAAAGTTTTACGAGTTGTTTTGTTGAATCCAAATTTTTCTTCTATCACAAAAGTTTTGTAATACGAAAAAGGTGTGGTTAAAATATCTGAACCAATCATTATAATTCCGAAGAAAATCAATGCAATTACAATTGAGTTAGAAGAGTAATTTCTTGCTAATTCATCTACAAATTTAAATCCGTCAAAAAAGAAAAAAGCAAGCGTTAATGCTAAGGAAAACAAACCTGTTAGGTTTGAAAATTTTGCATTTGTTTTTTTGTAGGCTTGCGATTTTTCGTATTCTTCTTTTTCATACACATCTTTTAATTCAGACGGAATTGCATCATCAAAATGTTTTGTGTTTAAGAAATCTAACACTTTGTCAATAATAAAATTGATGATTAGAATTGCTATTAAAATATAGAATAACGTGGTTGCGTTCATTGTAGAAAATTAGAAAAACAAATGTATTACAAAATTGCTTTTCTAATGTAAATCTCTGCAATAATAATATTAGGAACCCAACATAGCCAAGAAATAATAATGTATGCTTCTTCAAAAGGAATACCTAAAAGAGAAGGTAAAGTTGGCAACCATAAGCGTAATGTAACAGCAGCTAAAGTAAATGCATAACTTCGAATCATCCATTTTCTATGACTTTCTACATCTTTCTTTTTAATGGTTGTGTATGCGTTTAAAGTTGTGTAAAACCAACCAATTGCTAAAAATGAAAATCCTAATTGAGAGACAATTCCGCCATTAGCGAATAGTGCAACATAGAATCCTGCAATTGCACTCATCAATACACAAACCACATAAATCTTTCCTAATAAGCGATGCAATTTTAATCGTTTACCTCGAATTCTTTTTGAAAATTGAGACCAACCAACTAATAAAGAAATTCCGCCTAAATAAATGTGTGTAAAAAATGCAACTCGCCAAGGAAAATTGCTTAAAACAGTTGCAGGTTTAGATCTTAAAAAACCTTCACTTTCCATATCTACAATTAAATAAATTAATGGATACAATCCGATAAGAATCGAAAACACTGCAATAACCCAATATCTAATTTTACTTTTCATAATTTACACTATTTAAAACCTCGTTGCCTTTTTGCTTCAAAAATAACAATGGCAGCAGCTACAGAAACATTCATAGAATC
>CAXICE010000281.1:0-2228 GCA_964022045.1 uncultured Polaribacter sp.
GTATCTAAATCATTGGCTAAAATATAATCGCATTTATAAAATAACAATAGAAAAAATAATCTAAAATTATACTCTGCATAAAACAAAAAATTATGATTAAAAAGGTGTTTTTTACGTTTGATTGTATAGTTTCTCTTTACCGAAAAAGTATTTGGTAAAACACGACCATAAACCAACACCTCAAAATTTTTACTGACTAAATAACTAGAAATTTTATGAACTCGTTGGTCTGTAGAAATATCATTTGTTACCGCTACAAAAATTTTCTTTTTAGAGTTCAACATTTGGTGAATATAAATTAAATAACTGCCTGTTGCACAACTTCAAACAATTCTCCGCCTTCGCATTTAATTGTTTTCTGTTTAAATTTTACAATTAGTGCATAATCGTGCGTAGCCATTAAAATTGACTTTCCGCTTTGATGAATCTCGTTTAGCAATTCCATTACTTCTAACGAAGTTTTTGGATCTAAATTACCGGTTGGTTCATCCGCTAAAATTAAGTCTGGATCATTTAATAATGCTCTTGCAATGGCAACACGTTGTTGTTCTCCGCCAGAAAGCTCAAAAGGTTTTTTGTAGTATTTGGTTTTCATATCAACCTTTTCTAACACTTCATGGATTTTTGTAGTCATTTTTTCTTTGTCTTTCCAGCCAGTTGCTTTTAAAACAAATAATAAATTATCAAAAACTGTTCGGTCGTTTAATAACTTAAAGTCCTGAAAAACAATTCCGATTTTTCTACGTAAAAACGGAATATCTTTTTCTTTCAATTTCTTCAAATCAAAATCTACAATAGTGCCTTTACCACGGTTTAAATGTAAATCGCCGTATAAAGTTTTCATCAAACTACTTTTTCCACTACCAGTTTTACCTATTAAATAGAAAAACTCTCCTTTTTCAATTTTTAAATTGACTTTTGACAACACCAAATTATCTCTTTGGTAAATATCTGCGTCTTCTAAATGTAAAATTGCATCTGCCATAAAAAAGTAGTTTCTACAAACTTATCATTTTCTTGTGAGTTTAAAGAAATATTAAGAGAATTAATCTCTAACAATTTTTATCTTTGATTTTTAAACTGATGTTGATTTTTTTCTGATGGATTATCAAACAAAATAAAAAAAACAGCGTTATAGTTTTCAAATAGCAAAAACCCTTTAAGAAAAATGAACATTCTCTTTTTTAAGAAAATCGCTTTTTTAGCTTTAATCACCTTAAGTTCTAGCATCGCATATGCTCAGCAAACTGAAATGAATTCTAACAGTTTAGCAGATTATAATGATGCAATAACATTATACAATAACAAAGCGTACGCAGCTGCTCAAAAGAAATTTAAGGAAGTTGCCACAGAAAGCAAAAATGCTAATGCATTAAAATCTGATTCTGAATATTTCACAGCAATGTGTGCTATAAAATTGAATCAAACAGAAGCCGACAAAATGGTTTTGAGTTTTGTTGAAAACAACCCGAATAGCAACAAAAAAGAGAAAGCTTTTTTAAATGTTGGTAATTATTATTTTGCCAATAAGAAAGCTTCTCATGCTTTAAAATGGTATTCAAAAGTTAATCGAAAAGTATTATCAACTGAAAATCAAAAAGAATTAGATTTTAAAATGGGTTACGCAATGTTAACCACAGGAAATTTAAAACTGGCAAAAAACAAATTTTTCCCGTTGATAAACGATGCGCGTTACGGAAACGATTCTAGATATTACTACGGATTTATCGCCTACAAACAAGCAGATTACGAAACTGCAGAAATTCATTTAACCGAAATTGCAAAGCAAGCTTCTTATGCAAATGAAGCTACTTATTATTTATTAGACATTAGTTTTAAGGATGCAAAGTTTGAAAAAAGTATAGAAATCGGTAAAAAATTACTGAAAAATAAAAAACAGAAAGAACGTTCAGACATTTCTAAAATTATTGGAGAAAGTTATTTCAATTTAAAGAAATACAAAGAAGCCTTACCATATTTACAAGCTTACAAAGGTAAGCGTGGAAAATGGAATAACACAGATTATTATCAATTAGGGTATACCTATTATAAGCAAAATGATTTTGAAAATGCTGTAAAAAACTTCAATAAAATTATTGGAGATACTAATTCGGTTTCACAAAACGCCTATTATCATTTGGCAGAATGTTATTTGTATTTAGAAAAAAAACCAGAAGCTTTAAATGCATTTAAAAGCGCAAGCGAAATGGATTTTGATCCAAAAATTA
>CAXICE010000282.1:0-2227 GCA_964022045.1 uncultured Polaribacter sp.
TGCGATATAATCCATTCCTTTTAAGCATGCAAAACCATAGCCTTTTCTGTTTTCTTTTAAAACAGTTGCGCCAGCATTTTTTGCATTTTCTTCAGTTTTGTCGGTAGAATTATTACTGACAACAATAATTTCATCAACAATTGACGGAATATCTTGAATTACATTTGCAATGGAATCTTGCTCGTTATAAGCAGGAATAATAACTTTTATTAGTTGACTCATTAATATAAATCGGACAGACTATTCTCTTTTTTAAAAGACTTTAAATCTGTCCATTCTTTAATTTTTTTACCGCTTTTATATTTCTCGGCTTTGATTAATTTGCTTTGATGATATTTAAAACAAAATCCGTTTTTTTGATTTCCTTTTAATTGACATTTATGATTTACAATGCCTTTTTTATCGTAAAATAACCACCAATTTTGTTTCTTACCATTTTTAAAATGCCCTTCTTTTTCTTTGGATGCATTTTGACTGTAAAAATACCAATATTTGGTTTCTAAATTGTTTTTAAAATGCCCTTCTTTTTTAATATTTCCGTTTTTGTAATAAAACTTCCAATATCCATTTTTTTGACTTTTAGAGGTCCAGCCTTCTTCTTTTAATAAACCGTTTGTGAAATAAGTTTTATGATATTTCTTTTGCGCATTCACACAAATTGAACAAAGAAAAAACAGAAATACAAAAAGCTTTTGAAACATTATTTTTTGTTTACCAACTCCATTAAATCAACATCATTTCCTAATAAAATTTCTGTAGGATTGATACGTCCTTTTTCTGGGCCATTTTCTAATTTTAAAACACCACGAGGACAAACAGCAGAACAAACTCCACAACCAACACAACTAGAACGTACAATGTTTTCGCCTTTTTGAGCATACGCTCTTACGTCAATTCCTTGCTCACAATACGTAGAACAATTTCCACAAGAAATACATTGTCCGCCATTTGTAGTAATTCTAAATCTTGATTTAAAACGTTGAACAAATCCTAAATAAGCTGCTAACGGGCAACCAAATCTACACCAAACTCTGTTTCCAAATATTGGATAAAATCCAGTTCCGATAACTCCTGCGAAAATAGACCCAATTAAGAATCCGTAAATATCTTGTATGGTTTGTGTTCTAATTCCTAAAACTTGATCAGCACCAGAAAAGAATGTGTATAATGCAAAACCAGTCATTACTAAAACAAAAACTAAAACGGAATGAATAATAATGCGTTCTGCTCTCCAAGAAAGTAGAGTTTTACTAGAAAGTTGTCTGTAAGGATCGCCTAGAGTTTCTGCCAATCCGCCACATCCACAAACCCAAGAACAGTACCATCTTTTTCCGAAGAAATAAACCATTACAGGCACAACAACAATTGTTAAAACAACTCCCCAGACTAAAATGAATAGCCCAAATCCGCCACTAGAAAGTAACTCGTCTAGATTCCATTTAAAGAAAAAATCATAATCTAAAGGGAACGCATTTTTAAAGTCGTACCAAGGTTTTTCGAAACGAACTAAGATTTCAGGAATTAAAAAAGCAAAGACAATTTGGAAAAATAAAACAGACGTTGTTCTTAAAATTTGATATTTATTATGACGGTATTTGATGTACATTCTCACAGCCATAACTGTCATTACAACACAATATAAAAAACCATACAAAAACCATTGGCTTGCTGGATTTCCGCTAATCGATTCACTTATTGGATCCACTAAATACACCCAGTTTACAATGTAATCTGGATAAAAATAGAGTAGAATATAAAACCCAACCAAAAAGACAAAAGCAAACCATCCAATCCAACCACGATTTGTAGCTGCGTTTAAGAAAATTCCGTTGTTTTTTATTCCGGGTTTTCCTAATAAAACAACATCAGGAATTATAAATAAAAGTGCGCCAAGAATACCTAATCCAAAAGTTAATAACCACATTAAAATTGGATTTTCGGCAGCAAATCCTGAGCCTGCTTTTTTAGCCAATTCAAAACTTAAACTATGCGGTTTTCCGTAAATTTTATATTGATATTGTTCTCCTTTTTTAGTCCAATTTTTTTCTGAATCGTATTTTTTAATTAAAGCTTCGTAATGATTATTTGAAACCTCATAAGCATTTCTAACACGGCTAGAAAATTCGAAAATGTTTAAGCTTTCTGTTGTAACAACAGCTTTTTGAAGTTCGTCTTTTATCAGTTCGTTTTTGTAATTTTTCTCTTTGATAAAAGAATCAAATTCATC
>CAXICE010000283.1:0-2224 GCA_964022045.1 uncultured Polaribacter sp.
ATAAAAGATGCTGTTCCAATTTCTATTGGTGATAATTACAAAGGCTATAAATTGGTTGGAACTACAACTGATTTTATCGATTTACATAAAACCAAATTAGAAAAAGGGACACTTTTTAAAAAACCATTTGAAATTGTTATTGGAAGTGCGGTTGCAAATAATTTGAATTTAAAAATTGGTGATACTTTTAGTAGTTCGCACGGAATGATTGAAAATGCGCTTGAAAGTCATGATGAAACCCCATTAAAAGTAGTCGGAATTTTAGCACCAACTCAAAATGTTATCGACCGATTAATTGTTACCAATTTAGAAAGTATTTGGCACATGCACGAACATGAAAATGGAACGGGTGCGCACAATCATGAAGATGATGAAATTACGGCGATGCTGATTAAATTTAGCAATAAAATGGGTTTATTACGCTTGCCAAGAACCATCAACCAAGACACAAATTTTCAAGCTGCTTTACCAAAATATGAACTCGATAAATTATTTCAATTCACTGCAATAGCAACCAAAGCAATTACGTGGATTGCGTTTGCAATTTTGTTTGTTTCTGGAATTAGCATGTTTGTAAGTTTGTACAGAATGGTTAAAGAACAAGCAAAAGAATTAGCGTTGGTTAGAACCTATGGAGCAAGTAGAAATACCTTAATTAAACTTGTTTTTTCTCAAGGATTAATCATCGGAATCTTTAGTTATGTTCTTGGTGTTTTGTTGGCTTTCTTCGGATTGCAAGCCGTATTTACATCCATCAAAAACACGTATAAACAACAAATTTATTTATTAGAATTTTCTCAAGATATTCTAGAGTTATTATTATTTATATTTGGCATCATTATTATAGCAACTTTAATGGCGATTCGTCCTATTTTTAAAATGGATATTTCTAAAACTTTAAGCAATGAAAATTAAATCTTTATTTCTGGTTATTCTTTTTATTACAATATCTAATAATGGTTATTCTCAATTAAAATTAACTTGGAAAGATGTGATTGATGTATATGCAAAAGAGGTTTCTTTTTCAGAAAAAAACCCTGCATTAGCAATTAAAGGTCAAGGAAAATCTTTAAAAGATATTGAAGGAAAAGTAATTACAATTACCGGTTATTTTTTGGATTTAGATCCAGACGGAGAATGGTTTATGGTTTCTAAAAATCCGTTTGCAACTTGTTTCTTTTGTGGTGGCGCTGGACCAGAAACGGTTATGGAGTTGATGAAATTTAAAAACGTAAAAAAGAGATTTAAAACCGATGATATTGTTGAAGTTACTGGAACTTTAAAAATGATTGTTGAAAACGAAGATGATGTTGGTTTTGTATTGTACAACACCAAAGTTAAACACATAAATTAAAACATTTTTCAAAAACATTGATATGAAAATTAAATCAGTATTCTTTATTTTATTTTTTGTCTCACTTTCTAATAGTGCATTTAGTCAAAAAAAAATAACATGGAAAGATGTTGTAGAAATATATGCTAAAGAATTCCGCCTTAAAGAAAAGAACCCAACATCTGTCTTAAACAAAAACACATTGTCTTTAAAAGATGTTGAAAACAAAAAAGTAACAATTCGTGGTTATTTTTTAGATATTGATCCAAACGGAAAATGGTATGTACTTTCTAAAAACCCGTTTGCCACTTGTTTCTTTTGTGGTAAATCTGGTCCAGAAACCATCTTAGAATTATTAGATTATGAGAATGTAAAAAAGAAATTTAAGTCTGATGATTTGGTAGAAGTAACAGGTTTTTTCAATATTGTTTATGACCCAGAAGACAAAATGAGTTTTGTGCTCGAAAAAGCATCTATAAAACGAATAAATAATTAAATAAAAAAAGAGCACTTTTTAAGTGCTCTTTTCCTTTTCATAGCAATTTTCCTATTATTTACCTCCCAACATTAGTAATTCATTACAAACAACTTCTGTAATGTATTTTTTGTTTCCATCTTTATCATCATAACTTCTAGAAGTTAATTTACCTTCAATAGCAATTTCGCTGCCTTTTTGTAAATATTTTTCGATAATTTCTGCCGTTTTGTTCCATGCAACAACATTGTGCCATTGTGTATCAGTCACTTTTTCGCCTTGTGCATTTTTGTAAGTTTCGTTTGTAGCGATAGACATTTTTGCTAATTTCTTACCACTTTCTAAGGTGATAATTTCTGGGTTGTTTCCTAAGTTTCCAATTAACTGTACTTTGTTTCTTAACGTATTCATAAGAT
>CAXICE010000284.1:0-2222 GCA_964022045.1 uncultured Polaribacter sp.
ACATTTTCTGCTGGAATACTTGCACTTTCTATTCCTAAAAAAGCATACAAAGTTAATGCTGCAACGACAGGAAAAGTAGCAAAATCACTATCACCAGTTAAATTAAAATCTGGGAAATTGTCTAAACTAAAAAAGAACCCACCAATAAGAATTATAAAAACTAAAGGAAGCAATTTTAAAATTGTAGTTATTACTTGAACTTTTCCAGAAGCTTTTACGCCTTTAGAGTTTATCCAAGTAAAAAACCAAATAAAACCTAAACCAATTGCAGCTGCTAAAACAGAATTTGTTTCTAAAATCGGAAAGAAAAAACTCAATGCGCCTATAATTGCTATCGCAATTGCTGCGTTACTAATCCAACAAGAAATCCAATATCCCCAAGCAACTAAAAAACCAATAAAATCTCCAAAACCTTCTTTAGAATATCTATATGGTCCGCCACTTTTATTGACAATAATTTTACTAAGATTACTAAATATTTTTGCTAAAATAATAGCGCCAGTTGCAGTAAATAACCAACCCAATAAACTAATACTTCCATATTTTCCTAATGATGCTGGTAATAAGAAAATTCCTGCACCAATCATATTACCAACAACTAAAGATGTTGTGGTTATTAATCCAATTTTTTTCTGATTAGAACTCATAATTTATGTATTTTTAGATGCAATTCTCGAAGATACAATTAATTAACAAACAAAAAATGAAGTTTCAAATTCACACAGATATTAAAAAAGCAGCAACATTACCTGCATCATTTTATAAAGATAAAGCTGTTTTTGAAGCTCTAAAAGAGCGTGTTTTTTTAAAATCTTGGCAATGGATTGGTGATAAAAATCAAGTTGCTTTGCCACAATCTGTTCATCCTTTTGTGTTATTAGATGGTTTTTTAACAGAGCCTTTGGTTTTAACAAAAAACAAAAACGAAGAAATTAATTGTTTAACAAATGTGTGTACTCACAGAGGAAATTTAGTGGCTCTAAACTCAGGAAAATCTAGAAAATTAACTTGTTTTTATCATGGAAGAAGATTTAATTTAAAAGGCGAATTTGAACACATGCCTGAGTTTGAACAAACTGAAGATTTCCCAAAAACTTGTGACAATTTGCACAAGTTTCCGTTAAAAAAATGGGGACAGTTTTTATTTGCTGGCTTAAATCCAACTTTTGATTTTCAGCAAGTAATTGATAAAATGAATGAACGCGTTGGTTTTTTACCTTTAGATGATTTTACATTAGATAGCTCACTTTCAAAAGAATATTTAGTACATGCAAATTGGGCGTTGTATTGCGATAATTATTTGGAAGGTTTTCACGTGCCATTTGTACATCCAGACTTAAACGATGTATTAGATTACGGGAGCTATAAAACTGAAGTTTACGAATATTGTAATCTTCAAATTGGTTATACAGATGACGCCGAAGAAGTTTTTGATTTGCCAGAAAATCACATCGATTATGGCAAAAATGTAGCCGCATATTATTATTGGGTTTTCCCAAATATGATGTTTAATTTTTATCCATGGGGATTGTCTGTAAACATTGTAAAACCGTTAGATTTAAACAGAACAAAAGTGTCTTTTATCTCTTATGTTTTAGATCCTTCAAAATTAAATAAAGGCGCAAGTGGCGATATTGACAAAGTGCAAAGAGAAGATGAGTTTGTTGTAGAACAAGTACAAAAAGGTGTAAAATCTTCTTTTTATAAAGCAGGAAGATTTTCGCCAACACGAGAACAAGGCGTGCATCATTTTCATCGATTGCTCGCTCAATTTTTAAATGATTAAAAAAAGAATAAAATTCATTTCTATAATCAGATGTAATTTTTACATTTGAAACTTCAATAAATAAAGATATAATGAAACCAGATTTATTTCAAGCACCAGATTATTATCAGTTAGACGATTTACTAACAGAAGAACATAAGTTAGTTAGAGATGCAGCTCGCGATTGGGTAAAACGTGATGTTTCTCCAATTATAGAAGAGTATGCGCAAAAAGCAGAATTCCCAAAACAAATTATTGGTGGCTTGGCAGAAATTGGTGCATTCGGGCCTTATATTCCTGAGCAATATGGTGGCGCTGGATTAGATCAAATTTCTTACGGATTAATTATGCAAGAAATTGAACGTGGAGATTCTGGTGTTCGGTCAACAGCTTCTGTACAATCTTCTTTAGTGATGTATCCAATTTGGAAATACGGAAACGAAGAACAACGTAATAA